>NZ_BAAGPL010000009.1:66773-69404 GCF_054784195.1 Kocuria himachalensis | reverse complement strand
TCGTGCCGGGAGCTCCGGCGGGCCCGTCAGTGTGTCGGGAAGCCCAGGTTGATCTGGGACTCCGAGGGCTCCGGCCAGCGCGTGGTGACGAGCTTGCGGCGGGTGTAGAAGTTGAAGGCCTCCGGGCCGTACATGTGGGTGTCGCCGAACAGGGAGTTCTTCCAGCCGCCGAAGGAGAACGCACCGATCGGCACCGGGATCGGGACGTTGACCCCGACCATGCCGACCTCGATCTCGAACTCGAACTGCCTCGCGGTCTTGCCGTCGCGGGTGAACACCGCCACCCCGTTGGCGAACTGGTTGGTGTTGATCAGCCGCACGGCCTCCTCGTAGGTGTCCACCCGCACCACGGACAGGACGGGTCCGAAGATCTCCTCGTCGTAGGCCTTCATGCCCGGCTTCACGTGGTCCAGCAGCGACACCCCGGTGAAGAACCCCTCGCCGTCGAACTCCTGGGCCGTGCCGTCGACGACGACGGTCGCGCCCTCCGCGGACGCCCCCGTCACGTAGCCGTTGACCCGGTCCAGGGCCGCCTTCGTGATGAGCGGACCCATCTCCGAGTCAGGGTCGGTGCCGTCGCCGATGGTCAGCTTCGCGATCCGCTCCTGGAGCCGCTCGATCAGCGGGTCGGCCACGTCCCCGACGGTGACCAGCACCGAGACCGCCATGCAGCGCTCGCCGGCGGAGCCGTAGGCGGCCGAGATCGCGGCGTCGGCGGCCCCGTCCAGGTCGGCGTCCGGCATGACCACCATGTGGTTCTTCGCCCCGCCCAGGGCCTGGACGCGCTTGCCGTGGACGGCCGCGGTCTCGTAGATGTACTTGGCGATCGGGGTGGAGCCCACGAAGGAGACGGCCTTGACCAGCGGGTTGGTCAGCAGCTCGTCCACGGCCACCTTGTCCCCGTGCACCACGTTGAGCACCCCGGGCGGCAGGCCGGCCTCGGCGAAGGCCTCGGCGATCCACACCGCCGCCGAGGGGTCCCGCTCGGAGGGCTTGAGGATCACGGTGTTGCCGGCGGCGATCGCGGTGGTGATCATCCACAGCGGGACCATGGCGGGGAAGTTGAACGGGGTGATGCACGCGACCACCCCGACCGGCTGGCGGGTCTGGTGCACGTCCACCCCGGTGGCGGCCTGCTCGAGGAACTCGCCCTTCATGTGGTGCATCAGCCCCGCGCAGAACTGCACGTTCTCCAGCCCGCGGGCGACCTCCCCGGCCGCGTCCGAGAGGACCTTGCCGTGCTCGGCGGTGATGATCGCGGCCAGCTCCGGGGTGCGCTCCCGGATGATGTTCTCGACCTTGAACATGATCGCCGAGCGCTTCGACAGCCCGGTGGCCCGCCAGGCGGGCAGGGCGAGCTCGGCGGCCTCCACCGCGGTGGCGACCTCCTCGGCGGAGGCCAGCAGCACCTGCTTGGCCACCTGCCCGGTCGCGGGGTTGTAGACGTCGGCGGTGCGCCCGGACCCGCCGTGGCGCTTCCCGTCGATGAAGTGCTCGATGACCGTCCCGGTGGTCCGGGGGTCCTGGCCGCCGTTGCGGGCCGCCTCCTGGGCGGCGCGCTCGGCGTTCTGCTTGGTGTCCTGCATCGTTCTCTCCTCGGTCGTGGTGGTCTGGGTGCCGCTCAGGCCCGGTCCGGGTCCCAGCCCTGGATCTTCCCGTCCGGAGCGGCGTACTTGGTGATGAGGGAGCAGTCCTTGTCCCCGAGGCCCTCGTCGATGAGCTGCTGCAGCTTCTCGGCCACGAGGGCGGCCGCGGGCAGGTGCACGCCGGTCTGCTCGCCCGCCATGAGCGCCAGGCCGGCGTCCTTGGCGGCGAGGGCGGCGCTGAAGGTGGCCTCGAAGTTGTTGTTGGACGCGGCGGAGTCCACGATCCCCGGCACCGGGTACCAGGTCTGCAGCGCCCACGAGTTGCCGGAGGACACCGAGGCGATGTCCCAGAACACCTGGGGGTCCAGGCCCAGCCGGTCGGCGAGCACGGAGCCCTCGGCGCAGGCCTCGAGGCAGATGAACAGCATCATGTTGTTGACGATCTTGGCGGCCTGGCCCGTGCCGGCCTCGCCCGTGGCCACGATCTTGCGGGCCATCGGCTCGATGAAGTGCCGGGCGGTCTCCACGACGCCGGGCTGCCCGCCCACCATGAAGGTCAGGGTCCCGGCCGCCGCGCCGCTGATCCCGCCGGAGACCGGTGCGTCCACGAAGCGGAAGCCCGCGTCCGCCGCGGCCCGGTGCAGGTCCATGGCGGTCTCCACGTCGATCGTGGAGCTGTCGATGAGCAGCGCGTCCTGCGGGGCGAGCGCGATGACGCCGCTGTCCCCGAGGTAGACGGCCCGGGCGTGCTCGCCCTTGGGGAGCATCGTGAAGACGACCTCCGCGCCCTGCAGCGCCTCCTCCATCGTGTCGAAGGTCTGCACCCCCTTGTCGCGGGCGGCCGCCATGGCGTCGGCGCTGACGTCGTGGCCGCGGACGTCGTAGCCTGCTCTCGCCAGGTTGGCGGACATCGGGTTGCCCATGTGGCCGAGGCCGATCCAGGTGATGGTGGTCATCGGGGAGTCCCTTCTGCAAGGTCGAGAACTGCAAGGTGGTGAACGGCGAGGTCGTGAACTGCGGGGTGTCGGGAGCGTCGAGAGGTGGG
>NZ_BAAGPL010000009.1:22029-66727 GCF_054784195.1 Kocuria himachalensis | reverse complement strand
GGGCGCAAGTGGGTGCTGATGGCGGGAATCAGGAAGTCCGGTCCCGGACGGACTTCTCCTCGGAGAGCCGGCGCCGGTCCTCGGCGTCGACGTCCTGGAGGGAGATGCCCTTGGTCTCGCGCAGCGTCCACACCGAGAACAGGGTGATGAGGCAGGCGATGGCGATGTAGATGGCGATCGGCACCCAGGAGTTGAACTCGCGCAGCAGGGCGGTCGCGATGATCGGGGCCAGCGAGCCGGCCACGATCGAGGTCACCTGGTAACCCAGGGAGACGCCCGAGTAGCGCATCCGGGTGGGGAACATCTCGGCCATGATGGCCGGCTGCCCGGCGTACATGAGCGCGTGGATCATCAGGCCGATGGTGATGGCCGCCAGGATGATGAAGCTGTTGTCGGTGTCGAACATCGGGAAGGCGATGAACGCCCAGAAGATGCCGAGGAAGGCGCCCGCGGCGTACATCGGGCGGCGGCCCACCTTGTCGGTGGCCCGGCCGACGAGCGGCACGCAGATCGCGTGGATCACGTGGGCGATCAGGAGCAGGAGCAGGATCCGGCTGGTGTCGACGTCCCGCTGGGTGGACAGGTAGGTGATCGAGAAGGTGACCACCACGTAGTAGAGGATGTTCTCCGCGAAGCGCAGGCCCATGGCGCCGAAGACGCCGCGGGGGTAGCGGCGGAAGACCTCGCCCACGCCGTAGGCGGCGGACTTCTCCTCGAGGACCTCCTTCTGGGCCTCCTTGAAGATCGCGGCGTCCGTCACGTGGGTGCGGATGTAGTAGCCGATGGCCACGATGACGATCGAGAGCCAGAAGCCCACGCGCCAGCCCCAGGAGAGGAATGCCTCCTCGGAGAGCGTGAAGGACAGGGTGAGCAGCACGACGGTGGCCAGCAGGTTGCCCAGCGGCACGGCGGCCTGCGGAAAGCTGGACCAGAAGCCGCGCTCCTTGTTGGGGGAGTGCTCGGCCACGAGCAGGACGGCCCCGCCCCACTCGCCGCCCACCGCGAAGCCCTGCACGAAGCGCAGCACCACGAGCATCGCCGCGGCCCAGTAGCCGACCTGGTCGTAGCCGGGCAGGCAGCCCATCAGGAACGTGGCGGCGCCGACCATCACGATCGAGATCTGCAGCAGGTGCTTGCGCCCGTACTTGTCGCCGAAGTGGCCGAAGACGATGCCGCCCAGCGGGCGGGCGATGAAGCCGACCGCGTAGATCAGGAACGCCTTGAGGATGCCGTCCAGCGGGTTGCCGGTGTCCACGAAGAACAGCTGGCCGAAGACCAGGGTGGACGCGGTGGCGAAGAGGAAGAACTCGTACCACTCCACGACCGTGCCGGCCATCGACGCCGCCACGACCTTCTTCAGCCCGCCCCGGTTCTCGGGCGAGTCGTTCGGGTCCGCCGAGGCGGCGACCCTGTCCTCAGTGCTCATGGAACTCTCCTCCTGCTGGGGAAACGGTGACTGTAGTCACATTGTTTGCCTACAGTCTGCGGATTTGTGTTGCGCTTCACAATGACCATGCGCTCGCGGTGCCTGTGCAAAAATGCACATACCGCCCGGTCGTGTGCGTTCCCCGGGGGCCGGTCCAGTCGTTCGGAGGAGTTCCCCCTTGTCGCACGGTGCCGACGACCTCCTGCTCCTGCTCGCGGTGGTCCGCCACGGCTCCTACGCCGGCGCCGCCGCGGATCTCGGGCTCAGTCACACGACCGTGTCGCGGCGGATGGCCGCGCTCGAGAAGATCGTGGGTGCCCGGCTGCTCGTGCGCACCGGGGAGATGTGGGAGCCCAGCGAGCTCGGCCGGAAGTTCGTGGCCGCCGGCGAGGAGATCGAGGCCGCCATGGGTTCCCTCCCGCTCGGCGCGGGCGGACGCGGCAACTCCATCAACGGCGTGGTGCGGGCGCTGGCCCCGGACGGCTTCGGCGGCGTGGTGATGGGCGCGGCCATGCGGCGGCTCATCGAGGACCACCCCGGGGTGCGGCTGGAGATGATCAACGCGGCCCGGCGGGCGCAGACCAATCCGGTGGGCATCGACCTGGAGGTGGTCGTCGGGCGTCCGGAGGTCTCCCGCAAGGAGGCCTTCCACCTGGCCGACTACTCCCTGGGCGTCTACGCCTCGCGGGACTACCTCGGCGCCCACCCGCCCATCCGCACGCCCGACCAGGTGCAGGAGCACCCGCTCATCTACTTCGTGGACTCCATGCAGGACGTCGCCGAGCTGGACATCCCGCGCCGGCGGTTCCCGCGGATGCGCCAGGGCGTGGGCGCGACGTCCTCGGTGGTGCACGTGGAGCTCACCCGCGCGGGCGCGGGCGTCGGGCTGCTGCCCTGCTATCTCGCCGAGCGCACCGGGGACCTGGTGCGGCTCTTCCCGGAGGAGCTGTGGTTCCCCGTGGAGTACTGGGTGGTCTCGCGCGCCGACCTGCTGCGCCGGCCCGCCGTGCAGGCCGTCATGACGGCGATCCGCGCGGCCGTGGCCGACATGAAGGAGGAGCTCATCGCCGCTCCGCGTCACTCCCCGTGAGAGCTCGAGCCGGGTTCCTGCCCCGTGCGGCGGAGGCGAGCGGGGCCGGGTCCGGGGCGGTGCCCGGGCGCGGCACGGCTGCTGTCCGCACTGTCCGTGCTGTCCCTGCGGCGGTGCCGGGCACGCCTCGCGGCCGCCCTGACCAGCAGGCACCGGCGACCGGGGTGAGCAGGGGATAGCTCTTCCGGCCCGGTGGTGGGCCGGCGGATCGTGCGGAAGACTGGGCGCATGGACGCAACCACGCCGCCACTGCAGCGCGTACCCGCCGGCGGGGGACCGGCCCGGGTGCCGGGCGCGGGCGCGGCAGGAGGGCGGGCCGATCAGCTCGGGGACCTGGCTCGGGTCCTGCAGCAGGGGACCGGCTTCGAGCAGACCCTGGACACGATCGTGGCCGCGGCCCTGGACCTGATCCCCGGCACGGCGGCCGCGTCGATCTCCGTGGTCGAGCACCGCCGGAGGATCCGCTCGCACGCACACTCCAGCGACCTGCCGGTCAGGGTGGACCGACTGCAGGAGGCGATGGGGGAGGGCCCGTGCCTGGACGCGATCTGGCACCAGTGCACCGTGCGGGTGCCCGATGTCGCTCACGAGGACCGGTGGCCGACCTTCGCCCCGGCCGCCGCCGCGGTCGGCGCGGCATCGATGCTGTCCTTCCAGCTGTACGTGGAGGCCGACAACCTCGGGGCGTTGAATCTCTTCGGGGCCGAAGCCGGTGCCTTCGACGCCGAGTCGGAGGAGATCGGCCGGCTGGTCGCCGTCCACGCGGCGGTGGCCTTCGCCGACGCCAAGCGGATCCTCAATCTCGAGGACGCCCTGGCCGCCCGGGACGTGATCGGACGCGCCAAGGGCATCCTGATGGAACGCCACAAGGTCACCGATCAGCAGGCCTTCCTGCTGCTGAGCGCCGCCAGCTCCCGGACCCACGTCAAGCTGCGCGAGGTCGCCGAACAGCTGGCCACCACCGGCATCCTGCCCGGCTCCGGAGGATGATCGCGCCCGGACCGGCCGCACCGGGGGAGGTCAGGGCCGGTCCGGGAGGGTGCGGCCGAGCCCGGCCTGGTGCTGACGGGGTCCGTGGACCCCGGGGCGGCCGAGGTGGTGCTCGCCCGAGCCCCGAGCCCCGAGCCCTGAGGCCCGAGTCCCGGGCCTCAGTTGCTGATCGCCGGCGCCGCGCAGATGTAGTTGGTCTCCAGCACCTGGGCGGCCAGGAACCGCGCTGCATCGGCACGGGTGAGGGAGGGGCCCACACTGTCCCGGTGGGTCATCCCCACCTGCCGCACCCCGCGCGGGGGACCATGGGTGAGGCCCGGGCAGCGCACCACCGTCCAGCTCAGCGGAGAACGCGCCACCGTCTCGAACGCCGAGGCCACCGCCTGCCGGGTCCGGGGGCAGCAGCCCAGCGCCAGCAGCCGCAGGGCGCTGCGCCACCCGAGCCGGCGACTCGCCGGCTCCAGCAGCACGTCCGGGCGCAGCCCGATGTAGCGCAGCCGGCCGTGCCGCTGCATGCCCGCGGCGATCTCCCGGGTGGCCGCCGCGGAGCGCTCCAGGGCGCGTCCGCCGCGGCAGTCACCGAGGGCGTCGACGAAGACCTCGTGGCCGGCGGCGAGATCGTCCACCAGGCCGGCGTCGAGCGGGTCGCCGGTGCGCAGCACCACACGGTCCACCCACTCCTGCGGCACCCACGGGTGGGCCGCGGCCACCGCGGTCACCAGGTGGCCGCGGAAGATGAGATCGGTGACGACCTCGCGTCCCAGGAGGGTGTCGGCGCCGAAGACCACGACCCTCACCGGACGGACCCCGTGGCCGGAGACGGGAGACCGGGCTCGCGGCCGGAGGTGGCGCGCGCACCGGACAGATCAGGCGGGACGGCAGGGAACAGGGCAGCGCTCATGACAGGAAACCTCCGCGGGAGACGTCATGGCCAGCTGTTCGGCCGGGGTCCAGCCTAGACGACGGCGCAGGTCAGCGCGGTCAAACCACTGCCGGTGCCCTGCCGGCCGGGGGTCCCGTCCGCGGATCCGTCGTCGGTGACGGTGCTCCGGGAGTCCCGCGGGCAGCGCTGCCCGTCCGGCCCCCGTACGCTCGGGAACGACCCTGTCGCACGACCACGACCAGAGGAGTTCGCCCCATGGAGTACACCCGACTCGGCAGTTCCGGTCTCTACGTCTCCCGGCTGGCCCTGGGCACCATCCCCTTCGGCTCCGGCGGAGGGTTCGAGAAGATCGCGGGGCTCGGCCCGGACGAGGCGAAGCGACAGATCGACGCGGCCCTGGACCGCGGCGTGAACTTCATCGACACCGCCAACCTGTACTCGGGCGGGGACGCCGAGCGGGTCCTGGGCGAGGTCCTGGGGAGCAAACGGAACGACGTCGTCCTCACCTCCAAGGCGCGGACCCCCACCGGGGACGGCCCGAACGACGGCGGCGCCGGCCGGATCCACCTGACCCGCGCCGTCGAGGACAGCCTGAAGCGGCTGAGGACCGACCACCTCGACCTGCTCTACCTCCACCAGTGGGACGGGCAGACCCCGGTCACCGAGACCATCGCCACCGCCACCGAGCTGATCCGGGCCGGGAAGATCCGGTACTGGGGCGTCTCCAACTACAACGGGTGGCAGCTGGCCAAGACGGTGTACGAGGCCCGGGCGGCCGGTCTCGAGGGCCCAATCGCCCACCAGGCCTACTACACGCCGGAGGCCCGGGAGATCGAGTACGAGATCGTCCCGGCCGCCCGGGACCTCGGGGTCGCGACCTACGGCTGGAGCCCGCTGGGCGAGGGGCTGCTCAACGGCAAGGTCCGCCGCGGCGCCGAGACCCCGTCCGACACCCGCCAGGGCACCGGCTGGCCCGAGCCCCACGTGGTGGACCGGGAGCGCGCCTACGACCTCATCGAGCTGTTCGACGAGATCGCCGGGGAGCTCGGCTGGTCGATCCCCCAGGTGGTGATCTCCTGGATCCTGGGCCGCCCGGGCATCGCCGGGACCGTGATCGCCGCGCGCAGGTTCGAGCACCTCACGGAGGACCTCGCCGCCGCCGAGCTGACGCTGCCGCAGGAGGCCCGGGACCGCATCACCAGGGCGTCGCAGCTGCCCGCGTACTACCCGCTGTGGCACCGGCTGCTCAACGGCCAGGACCGGCCCGAGCCCGCGGAAGCGGAGTTCTACGCCGAGCAGCGGAGCCACGTCCTCGGGGAGGACCAGGGCTGACCGCCGCTCGCGGCGGCTCGCGGTCGGTCCCGAGAACTATTCTGTGGAAATGACCTCGCACCCTCCGCGACGACCGGCTCCCTGGCAGACCGGCGGGCCCGGCCCGCACGTTCCCCCGGGCGCCGGACACCCCGGCCCGCCCGCCGGGCGGCCGGGCGCGCCGGCCCCGCACCACGTCCCGCCGCGAGGCGCCGTTCCACCCCCGGGCGTTCCGACGACGACGGCACCGCTCACCCACTCCGAGTTCTACCGCACGCCAGGGAACCGCTGGTGGAAGGGGCTGGTCAGCATCCTGGCCCTCGGCGCGGCGATCGCCCTGTTCTCGATCGCGCTGTCCTTCGGCGGCACGCTGGTCGACCTCCTGCTGGGCAGCACCACCCTGGAGGAGCTGGGGAGGGGGCAGATCACCCTGACGCCGGCGCTGCTGCTGGCGACCAACCTGTCGCTGATCGCCTCGGCCGCCGTCGCGGTGGTCCTGCACCGGTACCTGCACCGGCAGCCGGTCGGCACGCTCCACGCGGTGGCCGGCCGTTTCCGGTGGGACTGGCTGGGGCGGGCGTCCGTCGTCGTCGTCCCGCTGTTCGTGGCCTACGTGGCGGTCATCGTCCTCATCGAGACACCGGGGCCGATCGTCCTGGACGCGACCGCCTGGGCCTTCCTCGCGATCGTCCTGCTGACCACACCCCTGCAGGCGGCGTCCGAGGAGTACATGTTCCGGGGCGTCATCCAGCGCGCGGCCGGCTCGTGGGTCTCCGGGGCCGTGCCGTCCTTCGTGCTCGGCACCCTGGTGAGCGCGGTGCTGTTCTCCCTGGCGCACTTCGCCACGGACGGGTGGCTCATCGCCTACTACCTGGTGTTCGGGATCGCGATGTCGCTGCTGACCCAGTTCACCGGTGGGCTCGAGGCGGCCTCGCTCGTGCACGCGGCGAACAACGTGATGCTGTTCCTGGTGTCCGCGTCCACGGGACAGATGAGCGAGGGGATGGACCGCTCGGCCGGTGTGGGCGGCCCGTTCATGCTGGCGCCGATGGCCGTCATTGCCGCCATGGCGGCGATCCTCATCGGCCTCGGCCGGTGGCGGGGACTGCAGCGCCGGGCCGTTCCGCCGGTGACGGCCTGAGGCCGCTCTGTCCCCCAGGGAAAGGCAGGGCCGGTGGGTGAGGCCCACCGGCCCTGAGCCGGTCGGCTACAGCTCGCGGTCCTCCACGACGTCGAGGTCGCGGAACGTGGGCTCCCCGTCCATGAGCTCGCGCAGCTTCCCGGCGTACTCCTGGGTCTGCGGGAGCTGGGAGTTCTCCATGGCGGACTCGTAGGAGTCGAAGAAGACAATGTCGCAGTAGCGGTTCGGATCGTTGCGGTCTCTCGTCGACACGGCACGGCGAGCCGTTCGCTCTCCTTGCGAGGCCTGCTCCCATTCCGTGTAGACCTCGGCCACCTGATCCGGCTTCGAGGTGGTGTATTCGATCAGCTGGATGAAGGCCATCACGCACTCTCCTTGGGATGTGACCCCCCCCGGACTCCCAGTTTAAGTCCGTGCGGCCGGGGCGGCGGGCAGATGACGATCATGGTCCCCGTGTACCGGTGGAGCAGAGGGTACGGTGAACGGCGTCACACCCGTGCACCGAACACCGGAGGTCGTCGTGAAGATTCGTGGAGCCGTCCTGGAGACCATGGAGGCCTCCGCCCCGTACGCCGAGTCGCAGCCGTTGCGCGTCGAGGAGCTCGAGCTCGGCGAGCCCGGGCCCACCGAGCTGCGGGTGCGGATCACGGCCGCCGGGGTGTGCCACTCCGACCTCTCCGTGGTCAACGGCAACCGGCCGCGGCCCCTGCCGATGCTGCTGGGGCACGAGGCCGCGGGCGTCGTCGAGCACGTGGGTGCCGAGGTCACGGACCTGGCCGTGGGCCAGCATGTGGTCATGGCGTTCCTGCCGCGCTGCGGCGGGTGCGCCGCGTGCAAGACCGAGGGGCTGCTGCCGTGCACGGTCGGCTCGAAGGCCAACGCCTCGGGCACCCTCATCGAGGGCTCCCAGCACCTCACCTCCGAGACCCGCGGAAACGTTTACCACCACCTGGGGGTCTCCGGGTTCGCCACCCACGCCGTGGTGGACCGCCGCTCCGTGGTGCCCGTGGGCGAGGACGTCCCGGCCGCCATCGCGGCCGTCATGGGCTGCGCGGTGCTCACCGGGGGAGGGGCCGTCATCAACGCGGCACAGGCCGTCCCCGACGACGCCGTGGCCGTGGTCGGCCTCGGCGGCGTAGGACTCGCCGCGGTGCTGGTCGCCAAGGCCGTGGGCTGCCGCCGTGTGATCGCCGTGGACGCGCTCGCCGAGAAGCTGGAGCTGGCGAAAGAGTTCGGCGCGGACGAGGCCCTCACCCCGGACGAGCTCGTGGCGCTCGAGGACAAGCCCCGCGTGGTCATCGAGGCCGCCGGGCACCCCCGGGCGTTCGAGACCGCCTTCAACGCCACCGCCGTGGGCGGGGTGACCGTCACCGTGGGCCTGCCGGCGCCCGGCGCCATGTCCCAGATCGAGCCGCTGAAGATCACCGCCGAGGCCCGCCAGATCATCGGCAGCTACCTCGGCTCCGCCGTGCCGGCGGTGGACATCCCCAAGTACGAGCAGATGTGGCGGGACGGCGTGCTGCCCCTGGAAAAGCTCATCACCTCCCACATCCAGCTGGACCAGATCAACGAGGCGATGGACGAGCTGGACGCGGGGCGAGCGGTGCGGCAGGTCATCGAGTTTTAGGCAATGCCTCCAATATCCCTGCTCAGGGCTCCAGCCGGCGCAACGGTACTGGCTGATGTGAATACCGTGGTCGGCATTGGACGTCGTAAGCGCCAAATAATTGACATGGGCTTGGAGCCCTGGTGAGACACATAGTCCACCGGGCCTAGGAAGATATACGGAGCGGTTCCTGCATCTTGGGTAGCGGATTCGCGAGCAAACAACATGATGTGGCTTTCTTGGGCGGAATGATGTTGATACCGCTGTCCCGCCGTGGATGAGGGAGTCGCCTGATTCTGTGACTCCCAGTGGAAGAGCGTCTCAGAGATCGCGTAGTCCTTATACATGGTGTTGGGCGAGAAGTCCTTCTCCGATTTGTGCAGGGTGACGAGGAGAGCCTCACAGCGTGACGACGGAATCCAGGACACACCCTCGCGAACAGTGCCCGGAGTGCGTTGGCCTTCCTCGCCCATGCCCAGGCCGGCAAGGAGTTCCTCGCGGCTGTAGTGCGCATGGGTCTGCAGAGGAATGTCGGAGTAGTCATGCCCCAGCGGCTGCGGAAGGTTGCGGGCACTGTCTGCCGTGACGTCGATGAGTTGCGACAGCTCGCTACGCAAAATCTCGTGCGAGCGAAGAAGCTGCAGTCCACTGTCGAGGTCTTCTGGGCCACCGCTATTCGGGCCCAGTGGCCAAAAGGAGTAGTAGAGCATGCGGGCTATGCGCTGCTCGCTGAGCGACAGGGACGACATTGTCGGCGCCTCTGGCTGAAGGAGAGCCTCGTAGGCCCGAAGACGAGCAGGGTCGTCCACATAAAGGAATGCCTTCGCGCGCTGCAACAACCTGAGGAGTTCAACTTCCCGATCCGCCTTGGGCCACACAACGTCCGGGATGAGTCCGCTGGCACGCCGAAGAGTGTTCCAGGTCGTCGGACGATCGTTGTACTTGCTTCTCCGGTAGATATCCGAGGCTTCGGACATCGAGTCTGAAAGGTACTGGCGCAGCGTGTACGACTCGGGCGCCGTCTGCTGCGAGGCTAGGTCCTTGATCTCCTCGACAACCTGTCGGGTGGTCAGGCGGAGCTGGCGCTTCACATTGTCGAGAACGACTGATTGAGCAACAGTGTCGAAGACAATCTGCGTTCCCGAAGGCAGGAAGGGGAAGCCATCCTCGAGGTCTTTCGCCAGTCGGGTCCGGCTCGACCCAGTAATGGCCCGGTACTTGAGGTCGAACCGAAAATCTCGGTGCTGGAAACCAATGAAATCCAAAACGGTCAGCACGGGTTTGTCGGGGGCAATGCGTAGGCCGCGTCCCAGTTGCTGCAGAAACAGCGTTGACGACTGTGTCGGCCGCAGCATGAGGATGGTGTCGACCTGCGGAATGTCGAGTCCCTCGTTGAAAAGATCAACGGCGAAGACGGCCCGAAGTTCTCCGCGTTGGAGCGCTTTGAGCGCGGTTCGCCGTTCGTCACTGGAGCTTTCGCCCGACAGGGCAGAGGAGGGCATGCCCGCCTCAGTGAACTTTCGAGCCATGTACTGGGCGTGCTTAATGGAGACACAGAAGCCGATGGCTTTCATGTCGTGAGGATCTAGTACCTTGTCATTCAGTGCTTGAAGCACCTTGGCGGTGCGGGCGTCGTTGCCCGTGTACACGGCATCCAGTTCCGTGTCCTCGTATCGGCCGCGACGGAACTGGAGTGAGGCCAGATCGACGCCGTCTGAGATGCCGAAGTAGTGGAACGGTGTCAATAGTTGTTGGTCAAGGGCGTCCCATAGGCGTAGCTCACTGGCGATGCGTCCATCAAAGAACTTCTGTGCGACATCGACGCCATCGCCCCGTTCTGGAGTCGCGGTGAGTCCTAATAGTTCCGTCGGCCGGAAGTGCCCGATAATTTTCTGGTAGGTCGGGGCGTCGGCGTGGTGGAACTCATCAATGACAACGATGTCAAAGGCGTCGGACGAATAGTTGTCGAGGTTTCTCTGGTTGAGGGATTGAATTGAAGCGAAGACGTGCTTGCCACGAACCGGCCGCTGACCGTCCACCATGAGCTCCCCGAATGCCCCATCTCGGAGCACTGTGGCGTAGGTCTTTTGCGCTTGCTCCAAAATCTCCCGTCGATGCGCCACGAAGAGCAGGGACAGTTCGTCGGCAGACGCTTCCTGAAGGCGGCGAAAATCCAACGCGGCGACGATGGTCTTCCCCGTGCCAGTAGCCGCGACGATGAGATTGCGGTGGCGGTCGTGAATGATTCGCTCGGCTTCTAGCTCTTGCAGCATCTGGGCTTGGTAGGGGTAGGGACGTACATCCACGTTGGCGATGGACACGTCTTTGCCAATGCGTCCACCACACTGCGCGAGGGCTGCCTCCAGACGCTCGTGGTCTGATACGGGATCGTACGGCTCGAACGATTCCGATGCCCAGTAACTGTCGAACGTTGCCTCGAACTTCTGAAGAAGGGCAGGGGTGGCAATGGATGACAGCCGAACGTTCCATTCCACACCATCCAGCATCGCTGAATGGGAGAGATTCGAGCTTCCCACATACGCCGTGCTGAAGCCGCTGTTGCGATGGAACATCCAGGCTTTGGCGTGTAGGCGTGTATTCCGGGTCTCGTAACTGACTCGAATCTCTGCACCGTATTTCCGCGCCAGCGCATTGATCGCTTTGGCATCGCTGGCGCCCATGTAGACGGTCGTCAGTACGCGGAACGGGATGCCCCGGTCCTTCAGAGATTGAAGCTCCTTGTCCATCACGTGCAAACCCGACCACTTGACGAAGGCAATGAGAAGATCCACGCGATCGGCGCTTTCGAGCTCCTTGGCGATCTCACGCCCGACCTGCGGCTCATGCGGTGTATTGGTCAGTAGGGCCGCGTCAGATAGCGGAGTTGCTGGCTTTCGTGCCGCGGCCTTAGTCGTCGGCGCAATCGCCACGAGCTGCCGCGGACCTTCGCCGATGCACGCCGGATCCCGCATTCCATCGTTAAGGGCTGCCAGGATGCGATTGGCTTCGTCCACACGAGAAGCAGCGGGTATGGACTCTAAGTGGAACAGAATGCGGTCGTTGAGATAGCGCGCGAGAACGTGAGGGGTGTCAGCCGGGTCTACGGTGTCGAGAGCGGCACAGCCGTCCGGCAACTCCGTAAGTTTCGTCGCCAACACGGAGTCTTCCAGGAGCTCATACAGGCCGGGGGAAAGACGGTCGACGTTGGCATTTTGCGATTGACCCATAGTGGCAGCCTAAGGTCGCCGACGTCACGGATTGATGAGCGCGGCATCAGTAGACGTGACGCGTCGTGCCAGAAGTTGCGTCGACCTGCCGGGTTGCGTGGCTCGGAGCTTTGGCTGGGTCGGGGAGGGCTTCTAAGTCCTACAAAGACGCACCCACATGTGCATAGAAGTATCAATCTACGTCGGATTAATCGGCTAGTGTCCCGCGTCACACCTCCGTAGCGTTGAGGACATCGCGCACCGGCCGCCCGCTCTTCTGCTCGCCAGGTGCCTTCCCCTTGGTGTCCACGAAGGAGTACCCGCATGTTCGGCATGCCCCGCCGCCTGCTCTTCGGCTATCTCGCCCTCGCCGTCTTCATGACCGGTGATGGTTTTGAGCTCACGTTCCTGTCCCGCTTCCTCGTCGAGAACGGCTTCACGCCCACCCAGGCCGGCCTCGTCTTCACCGTCTACGGCCTGGTGGTCGCCATCTCGGCGTGGACCACCGGCGTGCTGGCCGAGGTCGTCGGCGCCAAGCGCCTCATGGTCCTCGGCGGCGTGCTCTGGATGGTGCTGCACGTCCTGTTCCTCACCGTGGGACTGGAGAGCGTGCTCGGCACGATCCTCATCTACGCCCTGCGCGGGGTCGCCTACCCGCTGTTCATGTACTCGTTCGTGGTGCTCATCGCGCAGTCGGTGCACCCCAGCCGCCTGGCTTCGGCCATGGGCTGGTTCTGGGCGTCCTTCTCGCTGGGCATCGGGGTGATGGGCGCCTACGTGCCCAGCCTCCTGGTCCCCGTCATCGGCGAGTACGCCACCCTGTGGATGTCCCTGCCCTTCGTGGCGGCCGGCACCCTGATGTGCGCCTTCCTGGTCCCCGGCGCCCCGCCCGAGACGGACCTCTCCCAGAAGCTGCACGGCGCGGAGCGCACCCGCGAGCTGCTGCGCGGCGTGACCATCCTGGTGGAGAACCGGCAGATCGCGCTCTCCGTGGTCATCCGGGTGCTGTGCAACCTCACCCTCTACGCGTTCCCGATGATGATGCCGCTGTACCTGACCACCGGCGAGATCGGCGGTGAGTCCTGGTTCACCCTGCCCGAGTGGATGATGCTGTGGGCGATCATGAACACCATCACCATCGGCGCCAACATCGTCTGGGGCCGGCTCGGCGACCGCTACGGCTGGATGCGCCAGATGCGCTGGTTCGGCTTCGGCGGCATGGCGCTTGCGGTCCTCGCCTTCGCCTACGTCCCGGTGTGGTTCGGCCCCAGCTTCCCGGCGATGATCGGGGCCGCCGTGCTCTTCGCCCTGTCCGTCACCGCGTTCGTCCCGATGGGCGCCATCTTTCCAGCCCTGGCCCCCGAGCACCGCGGCGCGGCGATCTCCGCCCACAACCTCGCCTCCGGGCTGACCACGTTCCTCGGCCCCGGCATCGCCACCCTGCTGCTGCCCGTCCTCGGCCCGATCGGGGTGTGCTGGGTCTTCGCCGGCCTGATGCTCCTCGGCACCCTCACCACCTTCTTCATCCACCCGCCCCAGCCCGGCCTCACCACCGAGGACGGCCGGATGCTCCCGCGCCGCGACCGCCTCGCCATGGCCGCCTGAAAGGACCTGAGATCATGAACCCCACCACGCTCACCACCCCGCACCCCACGACCACCGCCGCGAAGTCCCCGAGCATCCAGGAGAGCAGCATGGACGCCGTCGTCCTCGAACGCCAGCACGAGATCCAGGTCCGGCCCGTCCCGGGGCTGCGCCCGGTGGGCCCCGGCGAGGTGCGCATCAGCGTGCACACCGTGGGCATCTGTGGCAGCGACGTCCACTACTTCACGCACGGGCGGATCGGCCCCTACGTCGTCGAGAACCCCATGGTCCTCGGGCACGAGGCCTCCGGCACGGTGCTGGAGGTGGGGGAGGGCGTGGACCACCTGGCCGTGGGGGACCGGGTCTGCATGGAGCCGGGCATTCCCAACCCGCGCTCCCGGGCCGCGCGCCTGGGCATGTACAACGTGGACCCGGACGTGCAGTTCTGGGCCACACCCCCGGTGGACGGCTGCCTGCAGCCCGAGATCATCCACCCCGCCGACTTCACCTATAGGCTCCCCGAGCAGCTCTCGCTGGAGGAGGGCGCCCTGATCGAGCCCTTCGCCGTGGCGGTGCACGCGGTGACCAAGGCCGGTCTGGCGCCGGGCGACGTCGTCGTGGTGGTGGGCGCCGGCACCATCGGGGTGCTCACCGCCATCGCGGCCGCCGCGAGCGGCGCGTCCCGCGTGTACATCTCGGACGTGGCGCCGGAGAAGTTCGCCAAGATCGAGGCCTACCCGACCATCCACGCCGTGGACGTCTCCCGCCAGGACCTCGGCGAGGCGGTGCGGGAGGCCACCGACGGGTGGGGCGCAGACGTGGTGTTCGAGGCCAGCGGCAGCCCGCACGTCTTCGGGAACCTGTGGGAGATCCCCGCGCCCGGCGGGACCGTGGTCCTGGTCGGCATTCCCGTGGACCCGGTGCCGCTGGACGTCGCCGCCGCGCAGGCCCGGGAGCTGCGGATCGAGACGGTGTTCCGCTACGCCAACTCGTACCAGCGGGCCATCGAGCTCGCCGCGTCCCCGGCCGTGGACCTGGGCGCCCTGATCAGCGCCACCTATCCGTTCGCCGCAGCGGTGGCCGCGTTCGAGCGCGGCGCCGAGGGCCGGCCCACCGACACGAAGATCCAGATCCGCGTGGCCGGGGCCTGACCGTGGCTGCCGCCGCACGGAGCACGACGCCGGAGGAGCCCACCTCCCCGGTCCGGGAACTGGTGATCCCGGACCCGTCGAGCTCCGTGCGGTGGCACCAGCACGACTGGCCCCACCCCCTGGCCCGCTGGCACTACCACCCCGAGGTGGAGGTGCACCTGATCCGGGAGTCCTCCGGGACGGTGATGGCCGGCGACTGGGCCGGGCCCTTCGGCCCCGGCCACCTCAGCCTCATGGGCTCCTTCCTGCCGCACAACTGGATCTCCCACCGCGACGACGACGCCGTGGTCCGCCACCGGGACGCCGTGCTCCAGTTCGACCAGGAGCGGTTCTTCGCCGCCGCCGGGACGCTGCCCGAGCTCGAGGCCCTGCGCCCGCTGCTGGCGGCCGCGGCCCGGGGCATCGAGTTCTCCGGCCGCAGCGCCGTCCAGGGCGCCGCGGCGATGGAGGCGGTGAACGGCACGTTCGGTCTCCGGCGGCTGGCCGCTGTGGCCGAGCTGCTGGGGATCCTCGCCGACTCCCCGGAGGCGGAGCGCCGCTACCTGGACAGCCACGGCGGCTCCTACCGGCTGGACGCCGCCGAGGCCGAGGTCTTCAACCGGGCGCTGGGCTACATCACCGAGCACCTCGACGGTCGGATGCTCGTCCCGGACGTGGCCGAGGCCGTGGGGCTGAGCCGGGACGCCTTCTCGAGGCTCTTCGCCAAGGCCACCGGCGTCGGCTTCAACCGCACGGTCACCCGGATGCGGCTCACCGAGGCCTGCCGGCTGCTGCGCGGCACCGACCTGCCGGTCTCGGACATCTGCTACCGGGTGGGCTTCACCAACCTCTCCAACTTCAACCGGCACTTCCGGGCCACCACGGGCACCACGCCGTCCCGCTACCGGCGGATCGACCAGCTGTGAGGGCGGCACGTCGCCGTCGTGCGCTGGATGGAAACGGTGCACGCCACGCCGGTCCTTGTCCGGGTTCCCTGAGAGCCGGGGACGTGAGGGCTGTTCCCTCGTCCGCGCTGCCCGGATAGCCTCGACTTGGGCGGTGCTGCTCACGCATCGCCTGTCCTGGTGACCGGGTGCCTGTTTCAGCCCGGTCACTCGAAATTTGGGAGGTCAACATGACTGATGCACAGCAGGATCCGAACCAGACGGAAGGTCCCGCCGACGGCGGAGCCTTCGGTGCCTCGGGCATTCAGGACGGCGGTGCCGATGGCGGCGCCGACAGCGGCGCCGAAGGCCCCGCTGACGGTGGAGCGGCCGGCACCCCTGGCGTGCACGACGGTGGCGCGGACGGCGGCGCCGATGGCGGTGCCGACAGCGGAGCCGAGGGCCCGGCCGACGGTGGAGCGGCCGGCACCCCTGGTGTTCACGACGGCGGTGCCGACGGTGGCGCCGAGGGCCCCGCTGACGGTGGAGCGGCCGGCACTCCGGGCGTCCACGACGGCGGCGCGGACGGCGGCGCTGACGGTGGTGCCGATGGCGGCGCCGACGGAGAAGCCGGAGCACGAGGCCTCTGAGAGTGGACGCCGTCCGTGCTGACGGGCAGGACCCCGGCGCCCCTGGTGGCGCCGGGGTCCTGGAGACCCGTCTGATCGACATCGGCCGGGAGCGGTTCGCCCGTGACGTCTGGGGCCGGGAGCCGCTGCTCACGCGCCGGGCGGGCGGCTTCTCCGATCTGTTCTCCGCCGAGGCCGTCGACGAGCTGATCTCGCGCCGTGGACTGCGCACACCCTTCCTGCGCGTCGCCAAGGACGGGTCGACGTTCCCCGACTCGTCCTTCACCTCGACCGCCGGTGTCGGCGCCACCATTGCGGATCAGCTCGACGACACCGCGCTGTGGCGGAAGTTCGCCGACGGCGCCACGCTCGTGCTGCAGGCCCTGCACCGCACCTGGGAGCCGGTCGCGGACTTCAGCGCCGCACTGAGCGGCGAGCTCGGGCACCCGGTGCAGGCCAACGCCTACATCACCCCGCCGCAGAACCGCGGGTTCGACGACCACTACGACGTCCACGACGTCTTCGTCCTGCAGATCGAGGGGACGAAGCGCTGGGTCCTCCACGAGCCGGTGCACCCGGACCCGCTGCGGGACCAGCCATGGACCGACCGCCGCTCCGCCGTGGCCGAGGCCGCGAAGGGCGAGGCGCATCTCGACGTGGTGCTCGAACCCGGCGACGCCCTCTACCTGCCGCGCGGCTGGCTGCACGCAGCCCAGGCGCAGGGGGCCGTCTCCATCCACCTCACTCTCGGGATCCACACCTGGACCCGCCACGGCCTGGCCGAGCAGCTCGTCCAGGAGGCGCTGGCGCTGCTGGCCGAGGATCCCGCGATGCGCCGGTCCCTGCCCGTGGGTGTCGACGGACCGGACGGGGAGCTCGGCACCGTCCGCGAGCGCCTGGTGGCCGCGCTCGCCGAAGCCGATCCCGCCCCGCGGTTCCACCGCACCCGCCGAGGGCAGGGGCGCCCGGCCCCGCTGGGACCGCTGGCCCAGCTCGCCGCCGTCCAGGACCTGGACCCCGGGTCCCCCGTGCGGCTGCGCGGTGCGCTGGAGGCTCGGCTGGAGGGTCCTCGGCTGAGCACGCGCGTGGGGTGGCTCGACTTCCCGGACGCCGATCTGCCGTCCGTCTCGTGCCTGCTCGACGGCGAGGTGCACACCGCGGGCGAGCTCGGCCTCGAGCTCGTCGAACGACTGCTGCGGGCGGGGGTCCTTGTTCCCTGTGACCAGTGACACCGCCACCGTGAATGCCTCGTGCCGCTTCTGGTGCGCCGACGGAGCCCGGGGGCGCGGCGACCCGATGGCGGGCACCGCGCCGCGCGGCGTGGTGTGGGTCCTCATCGAGTACCGAGGCGCCTGGCCCGTCAACGGTTTCGACGGCCTGGATCTGGAGCCCGAGACCAAGGCCCTCGTGTTCTCCGCCGCGCAGGCAGCGCGGGCGCGAGTGCTCCTGGTCCGGCGACACGGCCGCCGCAGCCGTGAGGGTACCAGCCGGTGGGCGGTGCTGCGCCAGGACAGCTCCGGCGTCGATCGTCAGCACTGGGGAACGTGGCGCCGCGACGAGGACCTCGCGGAGATCGCCACGGCCCTCGGCGTCCCCGGTGAGACCGGCCATCCACCGGTCCTCCTGGTCTGCGCCCACGGTCAGCACGATCCCTGCTGTGCGGTGCGCGGACGGCCCGTGGGACGTGCCCTGAGCGAGCGCTGGCCGGGGCTGGTCTGGGAGTGCTCGCATGTCGGCGGTGACCGGTTCGCCGCCAACGTCGTCGTGGCCCCGGACGGCGTCTACTACGGAGGACTCGACGCGGAGTCAGCCGTCACCACGATCGAGGAGCATCTGGCCGGCCGTGTGCACGCGGAGCACCTGCGCGGGTACACCGATCTCTTCCCACCCCAGCAGGCCGCTGTCGCGGCCGCGCTCGAACGCTTCGGCCCGGCCGGCCGGCACGATTACACGGTCACCGAGTCGGTTCGCGACGGCGACTGCTGGCGGATGCGTCTGATCGGCCGCCCACCCCGGCCGGGCCTCATCGACGTCGAACTGCGGTCCCACGCCGCCCCGCCGCATCAGCTGACCTGCCACGGACCGGCGACGAGCTCGGCCCAGGTCTACGAGCTCACCGCGATCCGCGTCGTCTGACGAACAGGGCGAGCGAGGGCATGGCACTCTGGCCGTGGCCGTGGCCGTGGCCGTGGCCGTGGCGGGGGCGGGGGCGATGAGGACCGCGGTGTCGTGGACGCCCCCGGTGGCCGGCCTTCACCCGGCGGTGCCACCGCGCTAGGCTCGAACTCCGACCCCCGGCGACCGTTCCCGCTGACCTGCCCCAGGCTCGCACCGGTGGAGCGGCCGGCACGTCGTCACCCCTGTGGCCCCGCCGATGTCAGGAGACCCCGATGGCCCTCGCGACTTTCAACGAGCTGCTCACCCGTCAGGTGGGCCACGAGTTCGCCGCCTCCCACCAGTACATCGCCGTGGCGGTCTGGTTCGACAGCCAGGACCTTCCCCAGCTGGCCCGGCACTTCTACCGGCAGTCCCTGGAGGAGCGCAACCACGCCATGATGATCGTCCAGTACATCCTGGACCGGGACCTGCCCCTGACCGTTCCCGGGGTGGGGGAGGTGCGCAACGACTTCGCCGACGTCCGTGAGCCCCTGGCCCTGGCGCTGTCCCAGGAGCAGGAGGTCACCGAGCAGATCAAGGCGCTGTTCGCCGCCGCCCGGGCCGAGGGGGACGCGCTGGGGGAGCAGTTCATGCTCTGGTTCCTGAAGGAGCAGGTCGAGGAGGTCGCCTCGATGACCACCCTGGTGAACGTCGCGGCCCGGGCCGAGAACCTCTTCGACCTGGAGAACTTCGTGGCCCGGGAGCACGTCGGCGACGGCGGGCACGGCCACGGCTCGGGGGCCCCGGAGGCCGCCGGCGGGGCCGTCTGAGCCGGCAGCCGTCCCAACGCCCTGGTTCCTGGGCCCTCACTCGCGCTCGCCCTCTCCCTTGTTGATTCCTCCGCCGAACCCCCACGCCCCACTCGCCCGATGCGGCGAGTCCCCAGTCCTGTCGCGTTTCCCCACGATCAAACCTGGGGATGTGCGACAGGACTGGGGACTCGGCGGAAGTTCTGGCCCGGAGCCTGGGGACTCGGCGGGAGTGCGGGTCAGTCGGTGGGGCGGGTGAGGTCGGCGTCCTCGTAGCGGACCATCTTGGAACCTGTGACCAGGCGGTGGCCCAGCCACAGGGCCAGGGACAGCGGCAGGCCGATGTAGGCCGACAGGGCGGCGAGCAGGTCGATGTCTCCGATGATGGCCTGGTAGTTCTGCCCCAGGATCACCACCGCGCACAGGGCCAGGGCGATCATCGGGCCGAGCGGGAAGAACCGTGCCCGGTAGGGGAGGTCGGCGAGGTCGTGGCCCTGGGCGGTGTAGGCCTTGCGGAAGCGGTAGTGGCTCCAGGCGATGCCCATCCACACGATGAACCCGGCCAGCCCCGAGGCGCTGACCAGCCACACGTACGCGGCACCGTCGCCGATCAGGGTGGTCAGGAAGCAGGCGGCTCCCACCGCGGTCGTTGCGAGCAGGGCGTTCATCGGCACGCCTCGGCGGTTGACCTTCGCGAGGAACCTGGGGGCCTTGCCGCTGTCGGCCAGGGCCCAGAGCATGCGGGTGGAGGCGTAGAGCCCGGAGTTGCCGGCGGAGAGGATGGCGGTGAGGATCACCGCGTTCATCACCGAGGCCGCCGCGAGCACCCCGGCGTTCTCGAACACGAGGGTGAACGGGGAGATGGAGATGTCCTCGACCCCGCTGCCCAGCAGGAAGGGGCTGGTGTAGGGAATGAGGAAACCCACGATGGCGATGGCCCCGACGTAGAACAGCAGGATCCGCACGAACACGGTGCGGATGGCCTTGGGCACGTTCTTCTCCGGGTTCTCCGCCTCGCCGGCGGCAACACCGACGAGCTCGGTGCCCTGGAAGGAGAAGCCGGCCACCATGAAGATCGCCAGGATCCCGGCCCCGCCCCCGACGAACGGGGCGTCCCCGGTGGTCCAGTTGCTGAAGCCGGCGGAGGTGCCGCCGATGATCCCGACGATCATGAGCACGCCCAGGACGAGGAAGACCACGATGGTGACCACCTTGATGAGGGAGAACCAGAACTCGCTCTCGCCGTAGGCGCGGGTGGACAGGGCGTTGAGGCCGAAGAGGATCGCGAGGAACAGGGCCGACCAGATCCAGGAGGGGACGTCGGGGAGCCAGTAGCGCATGATCAGCGCGGCGGCCACGAGCTCGGCGGCGACCGTGATGGCCCAGTTGTACCAGTAGTTCCAGCCGATGGCGAAGCCGAAGGAGGGGCTGACGAAGCGGGTGGAGTACTCCTCGAAGGCCCCGGAGACGGGCAGGTAGGTCGCCATCTCGCCCAGGGACTGCATGAGCAGGAAGACCATGAACCCGATGGCCACGTAGGCCAGCAGGGCCCCGCCGGGGCCGGCGGTGGCGATGGTGTTGCCCGAGGCCACGAACAGGCCGGTGCCGATGGCCCCGCCCATCGCGATCATGGTCAGGTGGCGGGGCTTGAGACTGCGGCGCAGCCGTGCGTGCGCCTCCGCGGGAGTCGGTGCTCCCCGGCCGGTCGGGGTGGTCGTCTGGGGCGGTGCGATGGTGTCCACGGGAACCTTTCCTCGGAGGTGGCGGGTCTGCACGCCGGGGGGAGGCCGGGGCGGTGTCCGACCGCCCCGGCCCGGGTCAGTCGTTGATGTAGAGCAGGCGCTTGTTGACGAACTCGTCCATGCCCAGCGGGCCCAGCTCGCGGCCGTAGCCGGAGCGCTTGACCCCGCCGAAGGGCATGCCGGCGCCCTCGGCCTCGGCGGCGTTGACGGCGGCCATCCCGCACTCCAGGCCCTCGGCGAGACGCCGGGCGCGGTCGGGGTCGGTGCTGAAGACCGCCCCGCCGAGCCCGTAGGGGGTGTCGTTGGCCAGGGCGAGGGCCTCGTCGTCGTCGGCCACCCGGTAGACCACCGCGACGGGACCGAAGAGCTCCTGATGGTAGGCGGCCATTCCCGGGGTGACGCCGGTGAGCACGGCCGGGGCCAGGTACGCCCCGGGCCCCTCGGTGAGGGTCCCGCCGGTGTGCAGGGTCGCCCCGGCCTCCACGGCCTCGCGGATCTGGGCGGCCAGGGTCTCGGCGGCGGCGCGGGAGGCCATCGGGGCGTAGGTGCCGTCGGCCTCGACGGACGGGTCGCCGGGCACCAGCGCGGCGGCCAGGCGGGTGAGCTCGGCCACGAACTCGTCGAAGATCCCGGCGGTGACGATCATGCGCTTGTTGGAGTTGCAGGCCTGGCCGGTGTTGCCCATCCGGGTGGCGAAGGCCGCGCGGGCGGACTCGCGCACGTCGTCGGTGTCGAGGACCACGTAGGGGTCGGACCCGCCGAGCTCCAGCACGGCCTTCTTCAGGTTCCGTCCGGCGATCGCCGCCACGGCCGCCCCGGCGCGTTCGGACCCGGTCAGGGACACGCCCTGAACGCGGGGGTCGGCGATGATGTCCTCGATCTGGGCGTGGGAGGCGAAGAGGTTCGTGTACACCCCGGCGGGCACCCCGGCGTCGTCCATCAGCTGCTGGAGGGCCGTCGCCGAGCGCGGGCAGGATTCGGCGTGCTTGAGCACGATCGTGTTGCCCAGCACCAGGTTGGGGGCGGCGAAGCGGGCCACCTGGTAGTAGGGGTAGTTCCACGGCATGATCCCCAGCAGCACCCCGACCGGGCGCCGCTGGATCACGGCCCGCCCGGTCCCGTGCGGAGTGGGCAGGACCTGGTCGGCGGCCAGGGCCGGGCCCTGGGCGGCGAAGTAGGCGAAGATCTCGGCGCAGAACTGCGCCTCGTCCCGGGCCTCGGAGACCGGCTTGCCCATCTCCTGGGTCGCGATGACGGCCAGCTCGTCGGCGCGCTCGGCGAACAGCTCGCCGACCCGGGCGGCCACGGCGGCCCGCTCCTCGATCGGCACGGCCCGCCACGCACGGAACGCGGCGTCGGCGGCGGTGAGCGCCTCCTCGACCTCGGTGTCAGTGGCGGTGGGGACCTCGGTCTCGAGCTGACCGGTGGCGGGGTCGATGCTGCGGTAGGCGGGCCGCTCGGTGCCGGCGCGGGCGCGCAGGGCGGATGTGGCAGTCACGGTGGGTCTCCTTCGGGCAGGGGTGGGCGCGGGCACGGGTGGGAGGCTCCTGGCGCGGAGCAGGGGAGAGCGCGGGCAGCGGGTGCGCAGGCTCGCCGGGTGGAGGAGGGTGTGCTCGTCCGGCGGGGGCAGGAAGCTGCCCCCGCGGGCACGGTCTCGAGGAGCGGGCGGGCGCCCGCCGGGGTCAGCCGACCGGGACGAGCTCCGACCGGAGGGCGGACAGGAAGGCGTCGACGTCCTCCGGCGTGGTGTCGAAGCTGCACACCCAGCGGACCTCGCCCTTGGCGGCGTCCCAGTCGTAGAACCGGAACCGCTGACGCAGGCGGTCCGCGAGGCCGGCGGGCAGGGTGGCGAAGACGGAGTTCACGTGGGTCTCCTGCGTGAAGGCGACGCCCGGCATCGACCCGTCGGCGATGCCCGCCTCGATGCCGTCGCGGAGGCGCCGGGCCATCGCGTTCGCGTGGCCCGCGTTGCGCAGGTACAGGTCGCCGTCCAGGAGCGCGAGCAGCTGGGCCGAGACGAACCGCATCTTCGAGGCCAGCTGCATCTGGTTCTTCCGCAGGTAGACCAATCCCTGGGACGCCGCCTCGTTCAGGACCACCAAGGCCTCGGCGCCGAGGGCCCCGTTTTTGGTGCCGCCGAAGGCGAGCACGTCGACGCCGACGTCGGTGGTGAAGGCGCGCAGGGGCAGCCCCAGGGCGGCCGCCGCGTTCGAGAGCCGGGCCCCGTCCAGGTAGACGGACATGCCATGGGCGTGCGCGTAGTGCGTGATCGCCCGGATCTCGTCCGGGGTGTACAGGGTGCCGAGCTCGGTGGACTGGGTGAGGTAGACGACGAGCGGCTGGGCGCGGTGCTCGTCCCCCCACCCCCAGGCCTCCGCGGCCATCAGCTCGGGCGTGAGCTTGCCGTCCCCCGTGGGGACGGGAAGGAGCTTGATGCCGGCGGACTTCTCGGGCGCGCCGCCCTCGTCGACATGGATGTGCGCGGTGTCCGCGCAGATCACCGCGCCCCAGCGCGGGAGCATCGACTGCAGTCCGACGACGTTGGCGCCGGTGCCGTTGAACATCGGCCACACCGAGGCGCCCTCGCCGAAGTGCTGCACGATCACGTCCTGCAGCCGTGCCGTGTACTCGTCCTCGCCGTAGGCGATCTGGTGGCCGCCGTTGGCCTCGACCAGGGCGTCCAGCACCTCCGGGTGGACCCCGGAGTAGTTGTCCGAGGCGAATCCCCTCAGCTCGGCGTCGTGGGACCTCTTCATGTGGTGCCTCATCCTTTCTCCTGGAGCTCGATCGTCGAGTCGTTCAGTTCCGGGGCCTCGGCGGCCCAGAGCCCGGCGTAGGCATCCGCGAGCCGGTCCTCCAGGCCGGCCAGGGCCTTCACCCGGAAGATCACGGCCGCAGCGCGCAGCGGTTCGCCGCTCTCGCGGGCGGCCTTCGCATAGCCCTGCGCCACCGCCCGGGTCCACGCCTCGCTCGCGGCCTTCACGGCGGCGTAGTTGGCGCCGCCGGCCAGCGGACGGGTCACCGCGGTCGAGGACACGATCGCCAGCCGGCCGGCCGGCGAGGTCCGCAGGTCGTCGTCGAAGGCGCGGCTCAGGTGGCGCAGCGCGGAGAAGGAGGTCTCCAGCACGCGGTAGTCCTCCTCCGTCTGCCCGGCGAGCCCACCCCCGCCGCGCCAGCCGCCGACGAGGTGGAGGAGCCCGTCGATCGACCAGCCGCGGTCGTGCAGCCGGCGGGCGAGGTCGTCCACGGCGCGCTCGTCCGCGAGGTCCACCGTCTCCGTGTGCGCCCCCAGCGCGGCGAGGGGAGCGAGCTTCTCCGCGCTGCGCCCCGTGGCGATGACGCGGGCACCGGCCGAGGTCAGGGCACGCGCCGCCGCCAGACCGGACGCACTGGTGGCGCCCGCGATCAGCACGGTGCGGCCGGTCAGATCGGTCATCGCTCAGGCGTCCGTGGCGCGGATGCCGGTCGTCGACGCGATGACGCTCTTCATCTTCTTGTCGAGCGCCTCGAAGAACATCGACAGCGGGAACTCGTCGTCCAGCACCAGGTCCGTGTAGCCTCGCGGCGGCCCGGCCAGCACCTCCCGGGGGAGCCCTTCCGCCCACACCGAGGCGGGATTCGGGGCGACGACGGAGGCGATGAGCTCGTACGCCTTCATCCAGTGCACCGTCTTCGGCCGGTCGATCGACTCCCAGTACAGCTGGTCGATCGCCTCGCCGAGCTCGACGACCGCGTCGGCGACCCGGTCCCAGTCGAAGCTGAGCTCGACGTCACGCCACTGCAGGACGTGCTTCCGGTGGAGCCAGGCGAACAGCAGCTGCCCGCCCAGCCCGTCGTAGTTGCGCACCCGCGAGCCGGTGATGGCGAAACGGAAGATCCGGTCGAAGATCACCGCGTACTGCACGAGCTTCCCGTGCCGACAGGTCTGCTCCTCGATCTCGGTGAGTTCTTCACCGGCGGCTCTGCGCGCCGTGAGCGCACGCTCGATCGTGACCGACTCTCGGAACGCCGTCAGGTCGCAGCGCAGCTCCTCCAGGGAGTACAGGAAGAACGGCATCCGCTGCTTGATCATGAAGGGGTCGAACGGCAGGTCGCCGCGCATGTGCGTGCGGTCGTGGATGATGTCCCACATCACGAAGGTCTTCTCGGCGAGGTCCTGGTCGGCCAGCAGCGCCGCCGCGTCCTCGGGCAGGTCCAGCTTCGTGATGCCGGCGGCCGCGGTGACCACGCGGCGGTAGCGTGCCGCCTCACGGTCCTGGAAGATGGCGCCCCAGGTGAACGTCGGGATCTCCCGCACGGCGACCGTCTCGGGGAACAGGACCGCGGAATTGGAGTCGTAGCCCGGGGTGAAGTCGATGAGCCGCAGGGACACGAACAGCTTGTTGCCGTAGTGCCCGGCCTCGAGCTCGGCGATGAACTCCGGCCAGATCGCCTCGACGATCAGGGCCTCGACGTGCCGGTTCGCCGAGCCGTTCTGGGTGTACATGGGGAACACGACGAGGTGCCGGATGCCGTCGACGCGGTGCTGCTGCGGCTGGAACTCGACGAGGGAGTCGAGGAAGTCCGGCTCCCCGAAGCCGCCGTCCGCCCAGCGCGCGAAGTCGCGGGGCAGGGCCGCCAGGTACGCCGCGTCGTGCGGGAACAGCGGGGAGAGCTCGGCGATCGACTCCACGATCACCTCGACGTGCGCGCGCGCCGTCGGGTGGTCAGCGAGCTCGGGGATCGACCCGTCCTTGACCTGCAGGGCCTGCAGAGCGGTGGCCGCCGACCTGAGCCGGAGCCAGGCCGGGCTCGACTCCACGGTGCGGGCATCCTCCACGACCTCAGGTTCGCCGATGATGGCCTGCACCGCCTGCAGAGACGTGGACATTGAAACCCTCCTGTCGTAGATCAGCGGAAATTTTCCGGTGATGACGATCACACACAGGAACATTCACATGTGCTCGCGGGGCTGTCAACCCCTACGGCGGGATCAACTGGTAGCGTTCGGCCCATGGACGACCCCATGGACGTGCGACTGGCCACCGAGGTGTCCCACGACCCGCGCGCCACCCTCGCCCAGCTGTCCGAGCGGGTCGGCCTCTCGGTCTCGGCCGTGCAGGCGCGCCTGCGCAAGCTCGAGAGCAGCGGGGTGATCGTCGGGTACCAGGCGATCCTCGACCCCGAGGCCATCGGCAAGCCGCTCGCGGCCTTCATCGAGATCACGCCGCTCGATCCCCGTCAGCCCGACAACGCCCCCGAGCTCCTGCAGCCGATCACGGCGATCGAGGCCTGCCACTCGGTGGCGGGGGACTCCGCCTACATGCTGTTCGTCCGGGTGGCGTCGCCGAAGGCGCTCGAGGCCCTCGTCAACGAGGTGCGCCACGTGGCCTCCGTCAACACCCGCACCACGGTGGTGCTGCAGAGCTTCTACGAGCACCGGCCGATGCTCCCCGCCGAGGGCTGAGGTAGATCCCGGCGGGACGCCGCGGAACGGCCACGGCGGCCGCGGGGCCCCCGTCGTCGGGCGGTTGTCCCCAAAAGTGGGATCATGACATAACGCATCTATTTGCAATGGCAATGCCAGGATGAGGGGGCGCCCACCACGGTGCGTCCCCCCCTCCCCCCCTCCTGGAGGCCCCCGATGTTCCTCGGACTGTTGTCCCGCGCCCGCACTCTTGACACCGGTTCCTCCGCCGTCGGTGGCCCGCTCCGGGCTGCCGCGGCCTCGGTGGTCGTGGCGGGCCTGGTCCTCGTCGGTGGCGCGATGCCCGCCGAGGCGGCGACCACCTACAGCGCCCCGCTGCGCACCGCGGTGAAGTCCCTGCCCGTGGCCGCGGAGAACAACGTCGGCTACGACCGGTACCAGCAGTTCGGCGACTGGAACGACGCCAACCGTGACTGCCAGAACACCCGCGCCGAGGTGCTGCAGAACGAGTCCAGGGCGAGCATCAGCTTCACCACCAGCAAGCGGTGCACTGTCAAGGGTGGGCGCTGGATCACCACCTGGGACGGGAGGGCGCACACCTCGGCCACCACCGTGCAGATCGACCACACCGTGCCCGTCCACGAGGCCTGGGGCTCCGGGGCCCGGCACTGGACGAAGGCCAGGCGCGTGGCGTTCTACAACGACCTGGGCGACCACCGCGCGCTCAGCGCCCAGACCTCCGCCCTGAACTCGGCCAAGCAGGCCCGCGGCCCCGAGGCGTGGATGCCGCCGAGGAACCGCTGCGGCTACGTGGGGGAGTGGGTCGCGGTGAAGATCCGCTGGGGTCTCAAGGTCGACAGCGCCGAGAAGGCTGCCCTGACCCGGATCGCCGCCTCCTGCCCCGATGTCGCTCTCACGGTCAGGAAGGCCTGATCGGCGGGCGGATCACCGGACGAGCGCGTCGTGGGCGTCTCCTCGCGGTGTGCAGCGGGGCGTCCGGAACGCGGCGCCGTGCGGGGCTCAGCCCGTGGTGAGCAGGACCTTGATGGCCCGGCGCTCGTCCATGGCCCGGTAGCCCTCGGCGGCCTCCTCCAAGGGCAGGGTGAGGTCGAAGACCTTGCCGGGGTCGATCTCCCGGTCCCAGATCAACCGGATGAGCTCCGGCAGGAACCGGCGCACCGGAGCGGGCCCGCCGTGCAGGTGCACGCCGGAGAGGAACAGCTCCTGGCCGGGCAGCGAGACGTCGTGGGACACGCCCACGTAGCCGACGTGGCCGCCGGGACGGGTGGAGCGGATCGCCTGCATCATCGACTCCTGGGTGCCCACGGCCTCGATGACCGAGTGCGCCCCGAGCCCATCGGTGAGCTCCTTGATCCGCGCCACGCCCTCGTCGCCGCGCTCCTCCACGATGTCGGTGGCGCCGAACTCGCGGGCCAGAGCCTGCTGGTCGTCTCCGCGGACGATCCCGGCCGAGAGCTGTCACGGTGACCAGAGGGAGTTCCTCCTCGTCCGTCCCGCTCAGAGCGCCTGCAGCAGCACGAGCACGGCGCCCAGCGTGGAGGCGCCGAGGCCCACCCGCCGGACGACGCGCCGGTCGATCCGGGCGTTCACCGCTCCGGACGCCGCGAAGCCGAGGACCATGGCCGGCAGGAGGACGGCGGCGAAGAGGAGGGTCCGGCGGTCGATCGATCCCACCGCGGTCAGCGCCGTGAGGGACAGCAGCGTGCCGAACAGGAAGAACGCGCTCATGGTGCCGCGCATCCGGGCGCGCGAGGACCCGTGCCACACGAGCGCCATGGGCGGACCGCCGATGGACGTGGCCGTGCCCAGGAGGCCGGAGGCGGCCCCGGCGGCGGCGACGGTCGCGGGCCGCGGCCTCGGCCGCCAGCCGCACACGCTGAGCAGCACGGCGAGCAGCACGGTGCCCGCCAGGACGAGGGCCAGGGTCCGGGCGGGCAGGGCGGCCACCAGCAAGGCTCCCGCCACCGTGCCGGGGACCTGCCCCATCACGGCCCAGCCCGCGTCCTTGACGTCCACGGCGGCGCGGTCCCGCAGCACGCCGAGCACGGTGAGCCCGGCGGCCACCAGGACGATGGAACCGGGCAGCAGAGTGGGATCGAACAGGGCGATCACGGGGGCGGCGAGCAGCCCCAGGCCGAAGCCGATCGCGCCCTGGAGGCAGGACGCCACGCCCACCACGAGCGCGACGACGGCGAGCTCCATGCCGGTCACGAAGCACCTCCCGGTCGCGAAAGAGGAATGGGTGCATTGTTCCACCCCCGGGGACACCCGGAGGTCCCGCGCCGGTGCGAAGATGATCCGCATGAACTGGAGTCCGCGTGCCCTGGCCCGCTCGATCGACCGGCCGGAGTCACGCCGACTGCCCCGGCGGCTCGTGCAGCTCTACGCCGGCCTGGTGCTCTACGGCATCACCATGGGGATGCTCGTGCGCGCGGAGCTCGGTGTCATCCCGTGGGACGTGCTGCACCAGGGGCTCTCCCGGCAGCTCGGCGTGAGCATGGGCACGGTCGTCATCGTGGTCAGCGTGCTGCTGCTGCTCCTGTGGATCCCGCTGCGGGAGCGGCCCGGACTCGGCACCCTCAGCAACGCGGTGGTGGTCGGGCTGGTGCTCGACGCGACCCTGGCGGTGCTGCCCCCGGTCGAGTCGATGCCGCTGCGGGTGCTGCTCGTGCTCGCCGGCGTGCTCCTCAACGCCGTGGCGACCGCCGCCTACATCGGCGTGCACCTGGGGCCCGGTCCGCGCGACGGGCTGATGACCGGTCTGGTGCGGCGCACCGGGGGATCGGTGCGCGTGGTGCGCACCTCGATCGAGGTGGCCGTGGTGCTCGCCGGGTGGCTGCTCGGGGGCACCGTGGGCCTGGGCACGGTGCTCTACGCACTGGCCATCGGACCGCTGGTCCAGGTCCTGATGCCCCGGCTGAGCGTCCGGCTCCACCGCTGACGCCACGGCCCGAACTCGCGGCTTACGGCTCCTGACGGAGCGTCGCTCGGGTGCCCCCGCACGGAACTCGACGCCGGAGGGCTTCACCGCCCCGGATTCAGGAGCCCACAATCCTGGACCCGTCGGGCTCCGTGCGGCGGACGGGCGCGTGCGTCCGACACGTTCTGTGCTGCCCGGTCAGGCTGCGGAGAGGAACGCCCGAAGGTGTTCCACCAGGAAGGCGTGGTCCTCCCGCTGGGGGAGCCCCGACACCCCGACGGTGCCGACGACGAGCCCGGACTCGCGCAGCCTGATGGGGAACACCCCGCCGTGGGCCGCGTAGCGGTCCGAGGGCAGACGTGAGTCCTCCTCGAAGTTTCGTCCGCGGGTCCTGAACTGCTCGCCCACTCCCATGGAGCTGCGCTCGTAGTGCGTGACGACGGCGGCCTTGCGCTCGAGCCAGGCGTCGTTGTCCGGGGTGGCTCCGGGCAGTGCCGTGTGGAAGACCCGCTGCGCCCCCAGGGTGATGCCGATGACCACGGGCAGGCCCTGTTCGAGCGCGGCACTGCGCAGGGCGTTGCCCAGACGCCAGGCGGCCTCCCGGTCGAAAGCGCTGAACTGCAGATCGTGCTCGTCGGCCTGGATCTGTTCGTAGTAGCTGCGGTCGTGTGTCATTCAAGCCTCGCTCGAAACGGTCCAGAGGTTGAGCCCGCATCGAGGGCGTGCTCCTCGATGCGGGACAGCTCCTCGGTGGTGAAGTCCGGGCCCTGCAGCCTCCGGACGGTGTCGTCCAGTTGTTCCGGTCGGCTCGCGCCGACCAGCACGGATGAGATCCTGCTGCCTGTCAGGACCCAGGCTACGGCCATCTGCGCCATCGACGGTCCCGGCTCCGCGCCGATGCGGGTCAGCGCCCGGACGTGGTCGAGGTTCTCCTCTGACAGCATCCCGTCCTTGAGCGTCTTGCCCTGGGTGGCCCAGGACCTGGCGGGTACACCGATGAGGTGCTCATGGCCGGTGCAACCATCGTCCTGGTCGCGGCACCGGGTGGGTGCATCCCTCGCCGCGTACCTCTCCGTGACCCTGTTCGGGGCAGCCTGCACCGCATGGTGCGGTGTTCTCATCCGCTGGGCCGCGCGCATGGTTCCCGACCGAGCCTCCGAAGGCCCCGCCGCACTGTCCATCGCGATCGGGATCGAACGAAGCAGCGGCGGATCGCTCGTGGTGTTCCCCGGTGTCGCTGTCCGACCGTCCCCGAAGGCCGTGAGCCCAGGTGGTCTGTCTCCTGGACTCTGCTCACCACAGCGCGCGGATGTCGTCGGCGACAACTTGTAGGTCGTTCCCGAGCTGATGCCCGCCCGAGGTCGTGCGCGTGATCGCTCGCGGAATCCTGGCCGCATAGAGGTCGCGGTGGGCGAAGGGAACGGTCTTGTCATCCTCGCTCGCGTACAACAGCACCCGGGCGTCGGCCGGCAGGAGTCGGCCTACATCGTCCGGCAAGTCGAATCCGTCGAAGGTCCAGGCCGGATCGCCGCCGGGGAACGGGGGCGCGATGATGCAGATGGCGGCGATCGACGTCGTGACGTGCTGCATCGCCAGGAACTTGAGCAGCAGATACCCGCCCACCGAATGCCCGACGAGCACGACGGGAGCTGATGCCCGGGCGATCGCCTCGGCGATCGCTTGAAGCCAGGGCCAGTCTTCGGGGTCGTTCTCCGGCGAACGGGGGAAGTCGATTGAGAAGTCGTTGCCGAGGTGGCGAGCAAGACTGCCGGCAAGCTCGGCGTCCTCGGCATAGGCGCCTGTCCCGGCACCGTGGAAGAAGACGACATCAGCGCTCACGACAGGCTGCCTTTCCACCGAGGGCGGCTTGGGCCGTCGAAGCGGCTTCGAGCAACAGATGCGGATCGGGGTGGCCGTCCCACGGCAGGAAGGTCGCCGTGGTCAGCCCCTCGGCCGTCGTGCCCGTCATGGTGCGGGGAGCGGGATCACGGTGCGGTACTTGCCGCCGGTGCTCTGCTGCGGCGGCTCCGGGGCGCGTTCGACGGCGACGTGGCCCAGCCCCAGGTCGCCGAGCAGGCCGGTGACCCCGCTCAGCACGGCGGCCCACACCTGATCGGAGTCCGCGCCGGCCGCCGGGAGCAGCCGGACCTGCAGACCGGTGGGAGCGGTCTGGACGACCTGGAACAACTCCACCCCGGCAGCGCTGTCGATGACGGACTCCAGGGCCAGTGGCGGCACCGCGATCCGGCCGCGCCCGTCGTCGTCGTCGGGAAAGGTGAGCACCTCCGAGGCACGGCCCTGCACGCGCAGGGCCGGTGCCGGGTTCCCGCAGGCGCACGGCCCCGGCTTCAGCAGGACACGGTCGCCGACGTCGTAGCGGATGATCGGCTGGACCCGGTTGGCCAGGTTCGTCAGCAGCACCGTGTGCGAGACGGTCCCGGACGGCACGGGCCGGTGCTCGGCGTCGACCGGTTCGAGGATCACCCAGTCCTCGACCAGGTGCAGCCAGCCCTGGGCGCAGCTGGAGGCGGTGTAGCCGGACTCGGTGCACCCGTAGACCTCCCGCACGGGCGCCCCGAAGGCCTGCTCGAGGCGGGTGCGCTCGCCCGGGGGCAGGCCCTCGGCGGTGCTGAGCACCAGCACCGGGCGCAGGTGCAGCCGGCCGGCCTCCTGCTCGGAGGCCAGCAGGCGCAGCACGCTGGCGTAGGCCCCGAGCATGAGCGGGTCGCAGGCGTTGAGCTCGGCCACCAGCTCGGGCAGCGGCCGGTGGATCGAGAGGATCCTGAGCCGGCGGTGGCGCCGCGGTCGCTCCCGCATCTCCCGGGTGCTGGTGGCCACGGCCAGGAAGTGCCCCCCGGTGGCGACGACCGCGGCGAACCGGCCCCCGCGCACCACGAGCCGCACCGTCTCCCACCCGGACAACCATCCCGTGGACAGCCGGGCCATCAGCCCCGAGGTCACCGCCCGGTACCGGTCGTCGAGCACGAAGACGCCCCGGGTGCCGGTGGTGCCGGCGGTGGTGGCCACCAGGTACTTCCCGGCGAACCGCTCCCCGATCCGGGCCGGGTCCGCCACGAACTCCTGGAGCGCCTCCAGGGTCACGGTGGGGTCCGTGACCACCTCGTCGAAGTGGGCCATCAGCTGCCGCTTGTCCGTCACCGGCAGCGCGGTGACGTCCTCGATCCCCTCGGGCAGCCCCCGGTACAGCCGCCGGTAGTAGGCGGAGTGCTCCCGGGCGAAGGCCACGAGCTCGGCCAGCCGCTCCCGCTGCCGCTGCCGGATCGCCTCCGGGCCCTTCCGGTGGGCGCGGTGGGCGTCCCACCACACCCAGGTCGCGCTGGTCCCCCGGGCGCTCGCCGTCCTCCGCCGTGTCCCCATGGCACGACTCTAGGAACCCGGCGCCGGGGCTGACAGAGCCGCTGCTCAGGTGACAGACCATGTTCCGGTCGGAGAGCGGGTTTGCCTGATGAGAATGAATATCATTACTATGTGCATCTGTTGAGGTGGAGCAGGCCAAAGGAGAAGCATGCGCGGTGCGACCGGAGTGGACGTGCGGGACCTCGAGGTCTCCGCGGCCGGGCGGCCGCTGCTGCGGGGGGTGGCCCTCCAGGTGCCGCCCGGTCGCCGGGTGGCCCTGCTCGGCGCCTCGGGATCGGGGAAGTCCCTGACGGTGCTGGCCCTGCTGGGTCTGCTGGGGCGGCAGTTCGACGTGCAGGGCACGCTGCGGGTCGCCGGCCGTGAGCTGCCCTGGCGCCAGTCACCAGGACGTCGCCCGGGCATGGCTGCGGTCTTCCAGGACTCCCAGGCCGCGCTGAATCCCGTGGTGCGCCTGGACCGGCAGCTCCTGCCCGCCGTGGCGCGGAGACGCCGGCTCGGGACGGCGGACGCCGGCCGGGTCGTGGCGGAACTGCTCCGCGAGGTCGGTTTCGAGGACCCTGAGCGGATCCTGCGCGCCCATCCCTCCCAGCTCTCGGGCGGGCAGCGGCAGCGGGTGTGCCTGGCGCTCGCCGTGGCCGCGGCTCCGGACCTGCTGGTGGCCGACGAGCCGACCACGGCCCTGGACATGATCAGCCGGCGCCAGGTGGTCGAGGCCCTGCGCCGGTGCACCGGCGCGGGCCGAGGCGGGCTGCTGTTCGTCACCCACGACCTGGCGGCCGCCGCCGACCTGTGCGACGACGTCGTCGTCCTGGAACGGGGACGGGTGGTCGAGGCCGGCCCGATCCAGCAGGTGGTCGGATCGCCGCAGGCGCCCTTCACCGCGGCCCTGGTCGAGGCCGCCCGCGCCGGTCTCCGGCCCACCGCGGCCCCGCTGGGCGCGGCCGCCCTGGGCGTGGCGTCGTGAGCCGGCCGGCGGAATCCGCCACCACGCTGCACGGCATCGGGCTCACCAGGACCTACGGCACGCGCTCCGGCGCCGTGGCCGCGGTGCGGGGGATCGACCTCGCGGTGCGCGAGGGGGAGGCCCTGGGGCTGGTGGGCCCCTCCGGCTCGGGCAAGTCCACGCTGCTGTCCCTGCTGCTGGGCATGGAGCGCCCGGACCGGGGCGAGGTCCGCTTCGACGGCGCGCCCCTCACCGGCCGGCAGCGGATCCGGCGGGCCCGGCAGGCTGTGCAGTACGTCCCGCAGGACCCGGCCTCCAGCCTGGACCCGCGGCGCACCGTCGAGCGCCAGTTGCGGGAACCGCTGCGCCGCTTCCGCATCCCCGGCGACCACGCCCGCCTGGTCCGGGTCGCCCTGGAGCAGGTGGGGCTCGGCGCCGACCACCTGGGCCGGCGCGCCCACGAGCTCTCCGGCGGCCAGGCCCAGCGCGTGGCGATCGCCCGGGCGCTGGTGACCCGGCCCCGGATCCTCCTGGCCGACGAGGCGGTCAGCGGGCTCGACCTGCCGCTGCGCCACCAGGTGCTGGACCTGCTGAAGGAGCAGCACGTCCGGGAAGGCCTCGGGCTGCTGTTCGTCTCCCACGACCTCACCGCCGTCCGTCACCTGTGCAACCGGGCGCTGGTGCTCGACCACGGGCAGGTGGTGGAGGAGGGCCCCACCGACCGGCTCCTCGAGACGCCCCACCACCCGACGACGCAGGAGCTGGTGGATGCTGTCCCGCGTTTGGCCGCATGAGCCCCGCACCCTGCCGGAGCGGCTGCCGCCTGTCACCGCCCGGTCCCCATGGCGGGCGGGCACCCTCTGGATCCCGCTGACCCCGCTCTCCGCCGCCGCCCTCCCGCGGGTTCCGCCCGCTCCCCGAGACCCCGATCCCACCGTCCACGTCACCTCCCCTCGATCACCCCACCGAAAGGGCCTCCTGATGCCCCCTCGCCCCGCCGCCCCCCGCCTCACCCCTCGCCGGACCGGTCTCGGCCTCGCCGCGGTCTCCCTCCTGCTGCTCACCGGCTGCTTCGCCGAGAGCTCCGGCACCGCCTCCGCCGAGGGGACCGGCGGCACGACCGACGCCCGGATCCGGGCGGCCATGATGCAGCCGCCCCGTTCGGCGCTGTCCCCGTTCAGCGACGACGCCTTCAAGCTCTCCCGCTGGTCGACCGGAGAGACCCTGGTCCGTCTGGACGAGGCCGGGGACGCGCAGCCGATGCTGGCCACCGAGTGGGAGCAGCTCGACGAGACCACCTGGTCCTTCACGATCCGGGACGGGGTGACCTTCCACGACGGCACCGAGCTCACCGCGCAGAACGCCGCCGATTCCCTGGCCCGGGCCGTGGCTGCCGAGCCGGCCCCGCGCATCCTCGACGGGGTGGAGATGGAGGTGATGGCCGAGGGCGACACCGTGCGGGTCAGCACCGCCGAGGTCGACCCGCTGGTCCCGCAGCGGCTGTCCAGCCCGCAGCTGTCGATCCTGGCCCCGGCCGCCTACGAGGGGACCACGGTGACCCCGGTGGGCCACGGCACGGGCCCGTTCGAGCTCACCTCCCTGGACGGCACCTCTGGGGCCACCCTGGAGCGCTACGAGGACTACTGGGGCGGGGCGGCCGCCGCCGCCGGCATCGACGTGTCCTTCGTGCCCGACGGCACCGCCCGGGCCGCCGCGCTGCGCGCCGGGGAGGCCGACGTCGTCGAGTCCGTCCCGGTCGGACAGGCCGCCCAGGTCGACGAGGACCTGCTGACGGAGGTGCCGATGCCGCGCACCAACACGCTCTACCTCAACACCGAGGACGGCCCGTTCACCGACCCCGTCCTCCGCGCGGCCGCCCGCGAGGCCCTCGACCCGCAGAGCCTCGTGGACGGGGTCTACGAGGGCCGGGCCGACACGGCCGCCGGCCTGCTCGGGCCCGCGCTTCCCTACGCCGCGGCCGGTCGTGACACCGACGAATACCGGCAGGCCCTGGAAGGCCGGGCGGCGGCCGGTGATCCCGCGGGGCAGAAGATCACCATCGGCACCTTCACCGACCGGGCCGAGCTGCCCGAGGTCGCCGTGCAGGTCCAGCAGCAGCTGGAGTCCGCCGGCTTCGAGGTGGAGCTCGACGTCCGTGAGTACCAGTACATCGAGGCCGACGCCCTCGAGGGCGACTTCGACGCCTTCATCCTCTCCCGGGCCACGGTGCTGGACTCCGGGGACCCGGTGGCCTACATGGTCAGCGACTTCGGCTGCGACGGCTCGTTCAACCTCTCCCAGTTCTGCTCCGGGACCGTCGACGACGCCCTGACCGCGGCGGAGCAGGCCACTCCCGGCGAGGAGCGCCGTCAGGCGATCCTGGCCGCCGAAGCAGCGATCCTGGCCGAGGACGCCGCGATCCCGATGCTCCACGAGCGCGTCATCCAGGGCGAGCAGAGCGGCGTGGAGGGAGCCGCCCGCGATCCGCGCGAGCGCGAGCTCATCACGGCCGAGACCACCGCAGCCGAGTGAGGGGACGGGCAGGGGTGGCGGCCCTGATCTCGCGGGCCCTGGCGTTCACCACCGTGGTCGTGCTCATCGGGGCGCTGCCGTGGCTGTCCGGCAACAGCCCGGAGTACACGGTGCTGCGCGCCCGCTACGCCGACCGGCCGGCCACCCCCGAGGTGCTGGCCCAGGTCCGCGCCGAGCTCGGTCTGGACCGCGGGCCGGTGGCGGTCCTCGCCGACTGGGCGTCCGGAGTGCTCGCCGGGGACTTCGGCACCTCCTGGATCAGCGGACGCCCGGTCCTGCCCGGTGTCCTGGACGCCCTGGGGGTCTCCCTGACCCTGATGGGCGCGGCCCTGGCCGTCGCCCTGGTCGTGGCAGCCCTGGTCTGCGTCCCCACCGTCCTGAACGGGCTCGCCGGGCGTCCCTCCCGGGGGGCGGGTGCGGCGGCCGCCGCGCTGACCGCGCTGCCGGAGTTCTTGCTGGCGGCCGTGCTGCTGATCGTGGTGGCGGTGTGGTGGGGCTGGCTGCCGCCCTACGGGTGGCGCGGTCCCGAGCACGTGGTGCTGCCGGCCCTGGCCCTCGGCCTGCCCGCCGGCGGGCTGATCGGCCGCCTGCTCACCACCGCGCTCGCCGGAGCGTTCACCGAGCGCTGGGTGCACACCTGGGCCGTGGCCGGGCACCCCCGCGCCCGGATTGCCGCGGCCGCCCTGCACCGGGCCCTGCCCGGAGTGGTCGGGCAGCTCGCCCTGGTCGTCGTCGGGCTCACCGGCGGTGCCGTGCCGGTCGAGGAGGTCTTCGCGATCCCCGGTCTGGGCCGGACCCTGCTCGGCGCCGCCTCGTCCCAGGACATCCCCGTGCTGCAGGCCGGGGTGCTCCTGCTGCTCGTCCTCGCCGCGCTGTGCGGAGCCCTGGCCGCCCTGGTCCGCCGAACGCTGCTCGGGCCCGCCGCCCGCTCCGGCGACCTGCCCGTCCCCGGCCCTGCGCCGGGGCGGCGCCGGGCGTGGTGGACGGTGCCGGCCGTCTCGGGGGCCCTGCTGCTGGGATCGATCGTCGCCGGGCTGCTCCGGGATCCCTACACCTCCGCCCACGCCCGGCTCGAGGCACCGTCCTGGGCACTGCCGCTCGGGGCCGACGCGTCGGGCCGCGACGTGCTGGCGCGCGTGGGCCACGGCGCGCTGGACACCCTGGGCCTGGCCCTGGTCGTGGTCGCCGCGTGCCTGGTGATCGGGCTGGTCGCCGGGATGACGGGGGCGTGGTCCACCGGCCCGGTGGAGGTCACGAACGCGGCGCCCCCGATCATCGCCGGCATCCTCGTGGTCGCGGTGGCCGGACCGTCGGCGGCCGGGGCCGCCCTGGCCGTCACGCTGGTGAGCTGGGCGCCCCTGGCCGCGCACACCGCGGCCCTGGCCGCGGAGATCTCGGCCCGCCCCTACGTGCGGGTGCTGCCTCTGCTGGGGGTCGGCCGCGGCCGCGTCCTGGCCGGGACCGTCCTGCCCGCCCTGCTGCCGGAGGTGGCCCGGCACGCGATCCTGCGCCTGCCCGGCACCGCCCTGGCCATCGCCGCGCTCGGCTTCCTGGGACTGGGGCAGCAGCCACCGGCCCCGGAGTGGGGGCTGCTGCTGGCCGAGGGCATCGGCTACGTCGAACGGGCGCCGTGGACCGTGCTCGGTCCCGCCGGGGCCCTGGTGCTCGCCTCCGTCCTGGCCGTCTCCCTCTCCAGTGCCGACGGAGCGCGACGGACGTCCCGTCCCGGGGCGGGGCCTGCCGCCACGGTTCCCGTGCCCATCCCCGGGTCGGGGCTCGTGGGGGCTGCCGCGCCGGGGGCCACGACGTCGAATTGACCATCGTTCTCACATTCTTGAGAATGGATCTCATGAAACCTCGATCCACTCCGCCGGTGACGGCCCCCGCGGACCGCTCGGCGATCCGCACAGAGGGCCTCACCGTGGTCCTCGGCGCCGCTCCGGTGCTGCGGGGGGTGGACCTCACCGTGGCCGACGGCGAGGCCGTGGCCCTCATGGGCGGCAACGGCTCCGGGAAGTCGACCCTCATCAAATCCCTGCTCGGCATCGTGCCCATCGCCTCCGGCGAAGCCCGGCTGTTCGGCGCCGACGTCACCGGCGCGCGCCGGGCCGTGCCGTGGTCGCGCATCGGGTACGTCCCCCAGCGCGTCGGCGTGGGCGCCGGGGTGCCAGCCACCGCCCTGGAGGTCGTCGCCTCGGGGCTGACGGGACACCGGCGCCTGCGCCCGGGCGCCGGTGGCGGGCGCGCGTGCCTCGACGCCCTGGAGCAGGTCGGCCTGGCCGACCGGGCGCGCGAGAGCGTGGCGATCTTCTCCGGCGGCCAGCAGCAGCGGGTGCTGATCGCCCGGGCACTGGTGCGTCGGCCCCGGCTGCTGCTGCTGGACGAGCCCCTGTCGGGAGTGGACCAGGTCTCCAAGGAGGCCATGGCCCGCATCCTGGCGCAGCTGCAGGCCGACGGCACCACGCTGCTGGTCGTGCTCCACGAGCTGGGCGAGCTGGCCCCCCTGCTGGACCGCGCCGTGGTGCTGCGCCAGGGGCGCATCGTCCATGACGGCAGCCCCCCGCTGCCGGCCCCGGGGCACGACGCCCCCGACCACGAGCACCTGCACCCCCACGGGGACGCGCCCTCCGCCGTTCCGACCGCCCCCGATCTCCACGGAAAGCCGCAGTGACCATGATCGAGACCCTCGCCGCCATGCTGGCCAGCCCGCTGATGCAGCGCGGTCTGCTGATCGCCGCCCTGGTGGGGATCTCCGCGCCCGTGATCGGCACCTACCTCGTCCAGCGGCGCCTGGCCCTGCTCGGTGACGGCATCGGCCACGTGGCCCTGACCGGCGTGGCCATGGGCTGGCTGGCCGGCTCGGCGGCCGGACTCACCCCGCACGACGCGCTGGCCGTGCCCGGGGCGGTGGTCGCGGCCGTCATCGGCGCGGTGCTCATCGAGGTGATGCGCACCAAGGGGCGCACCAGCGGCGACGTCGCGCTGGCCCTGCTGTTCTACGGCGGCATCGCCGGCGGCGTGCTGCTGATCGGGCTGGCCGGCGGCACATCGGCGAACCTCACCGGCTACCTCTTCGGCTCCATCGCCACCGTCACCCCCCTGGACGTCTGGCTCACCGCCGGGCTGGCCGCGGTGGTCCTCGGCCTCGGGCTCGGACTGCGCCCGGCTCTCTTCTCCCTGTGCCACGACGAGGAGTTCGCCCTCGCCACCGGGCTGCCGGTCCGGGCCCTGAACATCCTGGTGGCCGTCATGGCCGCCCTGACCGTGTCCGTGTCGATGCGCGTGGTCGGCGTCCTCCTGGTCTCGGCCGTGATGATCGTCCCGGTGGCCGTGGCCCAGCTGGTCACCCGCTCCTTCGCCGGGACCATGGGCACGGCCATGGCCGTCGGGGCCGGGGTCTGCGTGACCGGCCTGTCCATCACCTACTTCCACCCGCTGTCCCCGGGGGCGACGATCGTGATGCTGGCCATCGCCTGCTACGTGCTGGCCCTGATCGTCCGGCCCCTCCTGGGGCGCACCCGCCGCCACGGCGGACCGCACGGCGCGGATCGCCTCCACGACATCGAGGACGACCTCCAGCTGCGAGGAGCATGACCATGTCCCGGACCACCCGGCAGCGCTCCGCCCTCACCGAGCTGCTCGAGCGGACCCCCGAGTTCCGCTCCGCCCAGCAGCTCCACGCCATGCTGGGGGAGCAGGGGGAGCCCGTCTCCCTCGCCACCGTCTACCGGAACCTCAACACCCTGGCCGAGACCGGAGAGGTCGACGCCCTCGCCGCCCCGGGAGGGGAGACGCGGTACCGCCGCTGCCGGCGCACCGAGCACCACCACCACCTGGTGTGCCGCCACTGCGGGCACACCGTGGAGGTCGCCGAGACCCAGGTCGAGCGGTGGGCCACCCAGACCGCCCGCCGGCACGGGTTCACGGAGGTCTCCCACGCCATCGAGCTCCACGGGACCTGCGACGCGTGTCGGCGCGCCCCCTGACAGCCCGCCCACCCTGGGAGTCCGCACCCCCGGGATTTTTGACAATGATTCTCAGGTTGACTGAGAATTGTTCTCATGACCCTGTCTCGTGCTCTCACCGTTCCGCTGTCCCTGGCCGCCGCGCTCGCCCTGGCCTCCTGTGCCTCCGGCTCGGCCGACCCCTCGGCGGCCGGGGAGGGATCGGGTGAAGCACTGAGCGTGCAGGCCTCCTTCTACCCGTTGCAGTACGTCGCCGAGCGCGTCGGCGGGGATCTCGTGGAGGTGGAGTCGCTGACCCCGGCCGGGGCCGAGCCGCACGACCTGGAGCTGTCCCCGGCCGCCGTCGACGGACTGCGCACCGCGGACGCCGTCGTGTACCTCTCCGGGTTCCAGCCGGCGGTCGACGACGCGGTGGCCCAGGCGGCCCCCGAGCACGCCCTCGACGCGGTGCACGCCGGGGTGGAGGGCGAGCAGGCCCACTCCGCCGAGGAGCACGGGTCCGCGGAGGAGTCCCACGCCGAAGAAGCCCACGGCGACGCGCCCCCGGCCGGGGAGCAGCAGGCCGGAGGCGCCTCCGGTGACGACGGGCACGGCCACGGCGGGGAGGATCCGCACTTCTGGCTGGACCCGGGCCGGCTCGCCGCGGTGGCCACGGAGGTCGCCCACGAGCTGGCCGAGGTCGACCCGGACAACGCCGCGGCCTACGAGTCCAACGCCGAGCAGCTGACCACGGAACTGGCCGCCCTGGACGAGGAGTTCACCGAGGGGCTGGCCACCTGCGAGCGGAAGACCATCGTGGTCTCCCACGACGCCTACGGGTATCTGGCGGACAAGTACGACCTCGAGCAGGTGTCCATCGCCGGGCTCGACCCCGACACCGAGCCCTCCCCGGCCCGGCTGGCCGAGATCGGCGAGGTCGTCGAGGCCGAGGGCGTCACCACGGTGTTCTCGGAGTCCCTGGTCAACCCGAAGGTCGCCGAGACCCTGGCGGCCGAGCACGGCATCGAGACCGCGGTGCTGGATCCGGTGGAGGGCCAGACCGACGAGAACGCCGACTACCAGCAGGTCATGCGCAACAACCTGGAGGTGCTGCGCACCGCGCTGGACTGCGCGTGAGGCGGTGAAGCCGCCTCCTCGGGTCCTCAGGACGCACCGTCCGGGTGGTCCGGAGGGGCGCGCCCCTGCGCCGGGACGGGAGTCCGGTGACAGGGCGGGTGGGCGCCACCGCCGGGCTGGGCCGGCCCCGGCCGTGCCGACTGTGGTCGCCGCGACCGGGGCCGGTGTCGTGACGGTCTCCTGGTCGCAACAGCCACCGCGCACCGGCCGGGTGGGGGAGGATGGGAGGCGTGGACACCACGACTGAGACCACCGCGGGGCTCACCGCCCTGCGTCACGAGGTGGCCCCGGAGCACCCGGCGGTCGCGACCGCGACGCGGCGGATGCCGGCCGAGCCCGCCCGCCTGCACCTGCTGCGGTCGCTCACCCACGGAGCGCGCAGCGTCCCCCGGGCCACCGGCGCGCCCCGCACGGTCCTGCGCGGGCGCCGCTGACGAAGGAGCCGACATGTCCTCACTCCCCACGGGCCGCGTCCTGGTGGTCGACGACGAGGTCGATCTGGCCCAGCTGGTCGCGGGCTATCTGCGCAAGGCGGGACTCGAGGTCGCGGTGCGCCACGACGGCACCGAGGCGGTGGCCGTGGTCCGGGAGTTCGCCCCGGACGTGCTGGTGCTGGACCTGGGACTGCCCGGGACCGACGGGCTCGAGGTGTGCCGCCAGGTGCGGACCTTCTCGGACTGCCACGTGCTGATGCTCACCGCCCGCGACGACGAGGTCGACAAGATCGTGGGCCTGTCGGTGGGCGCGGACGACTACGTGACCAAGCCGTTCAGCCCGCGCGAGCTCGTGGCCCGGGTCCAGGCCATGCTGCGCCGGGCCCGCACCCGCCCCGCGCCCACACCGGCACCGGCGGGACAGGAGCTGGTGATCGGGGACCTGGTGGTGGACGAGGCCGCCCGGGAGGTGCGTCTGGGCGGGGAACCGGTGCTGCTGACCCGGATCGAGTTCGATCTGCTGGCGGCCCTGGCGGCCCACCCGCACCTGGTGCTCTCGCGCCGGCAGCTGGTGGAGATGGTCTGGGACACCGCCTGGACCGGGGACGCGCACCTGGTGGACGTGCACGTCGGGCGGATCCGCAAGAAGCTCGGCGACGAGGCCGCCAGCTCGAAGTTCATCCACACCGTCCGCGGGGTCGGCTACCGGATGGGCACCGGGCGATGAGCACTGCCGTGACCGGCCGCACCCGGGCCTGGCGGCCGCTGACCGTGCGCCTCATGCTGGCCCAGACCGCGGTGCTGGCCGTGGGTCTGCTCATCGTCGTCGTGACCGCGGTGCTGATCGGGCCGAACATGTTCTACGAGGAGCTCATCGACGTCGGTCACGCCGACGAGGCCGAGGGGCTGGTGCATCTGGAGGACGCCTTCCGCTGGGTGAGCCTCACGGCCCTGGCCATCGGCGTGCTCCCGGCCCTCGGCATCGCCGGGCTGCTCAGCTTCTACCTCTACCGCACCATCGGGCGGTCCCTGGCCTCCTTCGGCACCGCAGCCGGAGAAGTGGCCGCGGGCAACTACGACGTGCGCGTCACCTCCGCCGAGCTGGGGCCGGAGTTCGATGCCCTGGCCGGCTCCTTCAACGACATGGCGGCCAAGCTCAGTGCGGTGGACGCCACCCGGCGCCAGATGCTCGCTGATCTGGCGCACGAGATGCGCACCCCGCTGGCCAGCCTGAAAGGTCACCTGGAGGGCATCGAGGACGGGGTGGTCGCCCTCGACGAGCACACCACCGGGATCCTCCACGCCCAGATCACCCGCCTGGAGCGCCTGGCCCGCGACATCCGCCAGCTCACCGCCGCCGAAGAAGGCATGATCCGGCCGCAGCTCACCCCCCAGAACCCCCAGCACCTGGCGGCCCAGGCGGTCGCGGCGATCGAACCCGACGCCGCAGGCAAGGGCGTGTCGATCACCGCGCTGAGCCCCGGCACGGAGGTCGGCCCGGTGCCGCTGGACCCGGAGCGGATGGGCCAGGTGCTGAGCAACCTGCTGGAGAACGCCCTGCGTCACACCCCGTCCGGGGGCACCATCGTCCTGCGCACCGACCACACCCCGGAGGCGGTCACCTTCACCGTCACCGACTCCGGGGAGGGCATCAGCGCGGAGAGCCTTCCGCACGTCTTCGAGCGCTTCTACCGCGCGAACACCGGCCGGGAGGCCCACCGCGGCGGCTCCGGGCTGGGGCTGGCGATCAGCAAGGCCCTGGTCGAGGCCCAGGGCGGGACCCTGGAGGCCGCCAGTGCCGGCCCCGGGCACGGGGCCAGCTTCCGGATCCACCTGCCCCGCCCCCGGCCCACCGCTCGAGGCGCGGGGGGCGCCGAGCCAGGAGGCCCGGGGAACGGCGACGTCTGAGGACGACGACGGGCCGTGCCCGCCACCACGGCTGTTGCGCATGGCGGCGGGCACGGCCGGTGGGGTGCGGCGTCGGCTACCCGCGCGAGGACCCGGAGGCCCCGGGGGTTCCGTCGAGCACGAGCCGGCGGGTGCCCTTCACGCTGAGCCCGATGACCCGCTCGACCGGGCCCTGGCCGAGGGCCCGGTGCCAGGCCACCGCGAACAGTGCCGCGACCACCAGGTGGATGACGTACCACAGGTAGGGCTGGTCGTCGTGGACCTCGAAGGACAGGGCCACCAGGTGGGCGGTGTAGAGGGTCAAGGTCATCGCGCCCATCGCCGCCAGCGGCAGCAACCAGGCCTCGGCCTTGCGGGCGATCAGCAGGAGGGTTCCGAGCACGGCCAGGCCCACGCCCAGGCTCGCCGCGATCGCCAGCGGGGTGTTGGTGTGCGGAGTGGCGATCGCCAGCCACCACACCGTCTCGGGGGGCAGGGAGTCCGGACCCCACAGAAGGGCCTCTGCCAGCTCCTCCTCCCCCATCGAGGAGGCGACCAGCAACCGCTGGTAGCCGCCGAAGGCGTGGAGCAGGAAGACGGAGGCAGCCCGGGCGAAGATCGCCACCGCGACGCCGACGACGAGCAGCCGGAGCCGGACCTCCTGCTGGCGCAGGTTCAACCGGCCCAGCCCCATCCCGACCAGCAGATAGGTCATGTACGGCAGCGCCGGGTAAGTGCCGGTCAGCAGCAGTTGGGAGATCGTCCCTGCCGGCTCGCTCACCACGTCGGCGAACGTGGGGTTGGAGGAGTTCCACTCGGGGAGCACCTCTGTCAGGCCCTGCATCAGCAGCGGCCCCACGAGCCAGAAGACCGCAGCGCAGCCGAAGAGCACTTGCGGGCCTGCGTGCAGGAACGGGTTCGCCAGCAGGAAGAACAGCCCGTAGTAGATCAGGATGTTGTCCGACGGGGCGTCTGCGGGCATCAGTGCCCCGATGCACAGCCCCACGACCGCGATCAGCGCCGCCCGCACTGCCAGACCGATCCGGTCGGCGGTCATCGTCGCGCCGCCGTGCGGGTGGCGCCCGCCGGAGGTCAGCGACAGCCCGACCCCGGCCAGCAGGGCGAACAGCGCCGCCGAATCCCCCGAGAAGATCAGGTGCGACCAGGTCGGTTCGTCCGTCGCATCGTCGTGGTCGGGCAGGACGTGCACCGATATCAGCCCGATCAGTGCCAGTCCCCGGGCCGCGTCGATGCCCACCAACCGTCGCGTCGGTCGTATCAGTCCACCGTCAGGTCCCGCTGGATCGGTCGTCGCCGCCCGTGACATCGTGCTCATGACTCCCCCTGCTCGTGCCGGCCCGCTCCGGGCCGGTCGACGTGTGCGGCCCGCGGGGTCCGTCCACGGCCCCGGACGTCCGGAGCCGATCTCCCTTCAGGGTGTCCGGCACGCTTGGCGCAGACCTCGCGGGATCCTCAAGATTCCGTCAGGACTTCGACGGATCCCGTCGTGAACCTTCCCCTCCACGGCTCCCATCTACGGTTTCCCTCCACGGCGGGACGGGCGGCG
>NZ_BAAGPL010000009.1:0-21973 GCF_054784195.1 Kocuria himachalensis | reverse complement strand
CGCGGGTCCTAGCGGGCCCGGAGCGTGCGGCTGTCGTCGCGGATCTGCCCCACGAGCTCCTCGAGCATGTCCTCCAGGGTGACGATGCCCTCGGCCTTGCCGCGCTCGTCGAGCACGAGGCCGAGGTGGGCCCCGGAGTTCTGCATCAGCGTCAGGGCCGCACGCAGCGGCATGTCCCGGTCGATCGGGGGCAGGGCGCGGATCAGGCACGGGTCGATCGGGGTGTTCCGGGCGGCCTCGTCGATCGCGATGAGGTCCTTGACGTGCACGTACCCGGCGAGCTCCCCGAAGACGTCGAAGACGGGGAACCGGGAGAACCCGCCGGCGGCCACCGTCTCGGCCTGGGCGGGGGTGACTCCGGCGGGCAGGGTGGTGACCCTGCCCAGCGGGATCACGATCCCGGTCACGCTGCGCTCCTCGAAGGTCAGGGCCCCGAGCAGCAGGCGCTCGTCGTTGGCCTCCAGCAGACCGCCGTGGCGGGACTCCTCGACCAGGGCCGCGACCTCGTCGCGCGTGAACACCGAGGTGACCTCGTCCTTGGGCTCCACGCGCAGCAGCCGCAGGATCCCGTTGGCGATGCCGTTGAGCACCCACAGCAGCGGGCGCAGCACGGTGACGATGCCCACCAGGACCGGCGCCAGGACCATGGCCATGCGCTCCGGGCCGGCCAGGGCGATGTTCTTGGGCACCATCTCCCCGAACACCACGTGCAGGTAGGTCACCAGGGACAGGGCGATCGCGAAGGCGATCGGGTGCACGAAGGACTCCGGGACGCCGATCGCGCCGAAGGGCACTTCGAGCAGGTGGGCGATGGCCGGTTCGCTGATGTAGCCGAGGGCCAGGGAGCAGATGGTGATGCCCAGCTGCGCGCCGGCCATCATCAGCGAGACGTTCTCCATGGCTCCCAGGGTCACCTTCGCGGCCCAGGACCCGGACAGCGCCCTGGGCTCGATGATGGTGCGGCGGGCGGAGATCAGGGCGAATTCCGCCCCGACGAAGAACGCGTTGGCGCCCAGGAGCACCACGGTCAGGATCAGGCCGGTGACCTCGCTCATCGGGTCACCTCCTGGCTGTGCGCGGCGGCTTCCACGGCGCGGCCCTCCGGGGCGCCGGCGGGGGTCGTCCCGTCACCGGGACGGTGGACGTGGGCGTGCAGCTCGGTGATGCGGTGGGCGTCCAGCGCGGTGACCTCGAAGGTGATCGTGGCCTCCGGTTCTCCGGGCACGGGGGTGGCCGCCACCGTGACCCGGTCCCCGACCTCGGCCAGACGGCCCAGGTGCAGGGTCACGAGCCCGGCGAGGGTCTCGTAGTCCTCGTGCTCGGGGACCGTCACCGCGAGGTGCTCGGCGGCCTCGTCCGGGCGCAGGGCCGCCGAGAGGTCCCAGGACCCGTCCGGCTCCACCGTGACGGGTTCGGGCTCGGGGTCGTGCTCGTCGCGGACCTCTCCGACGAGCTCCTCGACCAGGTCCTCCAGGGTGACCAGCCCGGCGGTGTCGCCGAACTCGTCGATCAGCACCGCCATCTGCAGGCCTCCGGCGCGCAGGGTGTCCATCAGCTCGTCCAGGGCCACCGTGTCCGGGACGAAGGTGACCTCGTCCATGACCTCGTCCACGGTCACGGCGGTCCTCTCGCGGTAGGGCACAGCCAGGCCGTGGCGCACGTGCACCTGGCCCAGGACCGCTCCCTCCCCGGCGTCGAGGACGGGGAAGCGTGAGTGCCCCGAGGTCTTGGCCGTGGCCAGCATCTCGTGCACGGACGCGTCCGGGGCCAGGGTGGTCATCTGACCCCGGGGGGTCATCACGTCGTGGGCGCGGCGGTCGCCGAAGGCGAAGGAGCGCTCGACCAGCTCGGCGGTGGCTGCGGCCAGCGCCCCCCGCTCGGCGGAGTGGCGCACCAGCCCGGCGAGCTCCTGGGGGGAACGGGTCGAGGCCAGCTCCTCCTGCGGCTCGACCCCGAGGGCGCGCACGATGCGGTTGGCGTTGCCGTTGAACAGCCGGATCGGCCAGGCCAGGGCCTTGGTGAAGCCGCGCTGGAACCCGCTCACCGCACGGGCGGTGGCCAGTGGCCTGGAGATGGCCAGGTTCTTGGGCACCAGCTCCCCGAAGATCATGGTCAGGCCGGTCGCCAGCACCAGCGCCAGGGCGATGGAGGTGGAGCGTGCCGCCACCGGGGACAGCCCGGCGTCGGTGAGCGGGCCCACGATCAGGGCGGCGATGGCCGGCTCGGCCAGGAACCCGATGCCCAGGTTCGTCACGGTGATGCCCAGCTGCGCCCCGGAGAGCTGCGTGGACAGCGTCTTCATCGCCCGCAGCACCCCGCTCGCACGGCGGTCGCCGGTGGCCGCTGCGGCCTCGACGTCGTTGCGGTTGACGGTGATCAGCGAGAACTCGGCGGCCACGAAGGCCCCGCAGGCGGCGATCAGGGCCACCCCGACGAGGATCGACAGGACTTCCATCAGCCCCACCACCTCGTCACATCTGCACGGCCCGAAGGCCGGGGTCTGTCACAGGGCGCGTCGCAGTGGGCGCTCATGATCTCCGTATCTCACTCGTGCACAGGGCGGCCCAGCTCCAGGCCGCAGGAACCAGAGAATCTAGCAACCCCAACCATGAGAAGCCTGGGAAAGATGAGAATTCTGTGAGTTCCGGCCCGGCCCACCACTAAGCTCGGGGCCGTGACCGGACTCAGCGGAGCGGCTCTGCTCGAAGTCGCCAGCGCCGCCGCCACCAACACCGGTCTGGCCCTGCTGGCGGCGGCCCTGATCATCCGCTGCCTGCACGCCCGGTGGCACCGGACCGAGGCGATCCACGTCCTCCGGGACGGGACGCACTGCCTGCGCTGGCACACCACCCGCTACGAGATCCACGAGGAGCCCTGGCACCCTCCGCCGGTGACCGCGCCCACTCCCGGGACCGATGTGGTCGTCTGGTTCCACTCCCTGCACCCGGAGCAGTGGAGGCTGAGCACCCCGCACCGCCCGGCCTGGGTGCTGGCGGTCTGCGGGACGGGCCTCGTGCTCCTGGGGCTGCTGATGCCGGTGCTGCAGTAGGCCGTCCCCGCAGCACGCCGTGAGCCGCTGCCACCGAGCTGCCGTCTCCCGGCACCACCGCGGTTCCCCGGCTGCGCCGAGCGTGCCGGAGCGGGACCGGGCACCGGCGGCGTAGCGTAGAGCGTCCGGGCGCGACCGCCTCGTCGTCGTCCCACCGCCCCGCCGCACCGCTAGGAGACATCGCCCGTGGAACCCCTGCCGCTGGAGCCCCTCACCCGCTTCCTGACCGTGGAGCACGCCGCGGACCTCTCCGGGCTGGCCGCGCGCATCCCGGGCTCTGGCTTCCTCTGCTTCTACCCCAACGACGAGGAGTACACGGGCTTCGTCGACGCGACGGGCCGGCTGTGGCTGCGCGGCGACGACGCCACCCCCGCCCGGGAGCTGCTGGAGGTGCTCGAGCCGCCGTTCCGGATCGCCTATCCGGTGGCCCCTGCCGTCACCGGCGACGAGGAGGCGATCGTCTCCGCCGGGGTGCTGCAGACCCCCGAGGAGCTGGAGGCCTACCGGGCCCGCTTCGCCGACGTCGAGGGCGAGGCGGACCTCGACCACCAGGCCCACGCCGTGGACGCCGTCGGCCAGCACTGGACCCTGATGGCCGGCACCGAACCGGGGGAGGTGCTGGCCCTGTGCTTCGGCCGGGACGAGGCGGGCGTGCCGTTCTCCGAGCAGACCACCTTCACCGCGGAGTCCCTGCCCCTGCCGGTCACCGTGGTGGAGCTCGACTGAACTCAGGCCCCCGGTGCCCGTGCGGGATTCCCCTGTCCGGGCGTGACCGGTCAGGCGGCGTCCGGGGCCGCGGCGGTCTCCTGAAGGGCGCCGGCGGCCGCGAGCGCCGCGCGGACGGTGCCGAGGTTCGCCGCCGTTTCGGCCAGGGCGCCGTCCACGGTGGCGGCGGCGTGGAGCTCCGCGGCCGCGTGCAACCGGGCCTGCGTGCCGTGCAGGTGGACGCTGCGCAGGACCGGCACCCACTGGCCGTGCCCGGCGGCGTCGGTCCAGCCCACGAGGCCCGCGAAGGCCCCGCGGGGCCGCGGCTCGAGCTCACGGATCAGGGACAGGGCCTCCCGGTCCGGGGCGCCGCAGCCGGCGGCGGCACGGTGCAGCGCCACCGCCGCGTGCAGCGCGCTGGTGCCCCGGTGCAGCCGGCCGGTGAGCCGGGTCGCGAGGTGCCAGGCGGCGTCGGTGCCCAGCACGCTGGGCTGCCCGGGCACGTCCAGGGACGCGGCGTGCGGGGCCAGGCGGCGGGCCAGGTGCTCGACGACGTGCTGGTGCCGCCGGCGCGCGGCGGGGGAGCGCAGCAGGGACTGCTGGGCGGCCGCGTCGCCCGAGACCGTGAGGTGGCGCGCGGCGCAGCCGGTGTGGGGATGGGCGGCGAAGCCGGTCGGCCGCACCTGGGCCGTCAGCTCCGGGCCCGCACCGAGGACCGGGCCGCCGCCCCGCGGGCGCACCAGGAAGGCGTGGCCGCCCGGGGCGCGGGCCACCAGCTCCTCCCACAGCCGGTCCAGGTCCACGGGGGCGGGGAGCTGGAGGTCCAGCGCGCGGGCCAGCACCAGGTGCTGGGCGGCGCCGCGGCCGATGCGGTCCAGGGCCTCGGCGAGCGCCTCACGGTGGTCGGGATCCGGCGCCGGGGCGGAGGGCACGAGCTGCCGCGCCGGGGGCACGGGGATCGTGGGCGCCGGGCGGGGCGCCCACGCGGGCCGCTCGGCGAGGAACAGGTCGGCCGGCTCGTCCGGGTCGAAGGGGATGGCGCCGCACACCACCGGACGGGCGGCACCGCGGCCCCGGTCGCCGGACACCTCGCGGGTGACCTCGTCGAGGCGGGCCAGGACCGCGTCGACGACGCCGTCCGTGATCCGTTCCGCGGGCAGCTCCCGGTCGCGACGGGCGAGAAGGATCCCGTGGCGGCCCGCGAACGCGAAGTCGCCGTCGACGCCGGGACCCCGTGCGTCGCCCCGGTGGAGGGGTGCGGGCGCACCGGCGGGGAGCGTGGTTCCACGGAGCATGGGCGGGGCCTTCGGTCGAGCGGATCGGGGCAGGTTAGGGGACCCTTAGTCGTGCGTGGCTCGACTGTAGCAGTCCGCTCCGGATTAGCTGACACATCTCTGCCGTAATTCGGCCGACAAGGCCGCGCGCGAGGAAGCTCCTGTCCCTGGGCCACCGGGACCCGGTGGACGTCGGGGGCCTCCCCGGGCCGGTGGCCGCTACGGGCGGCGGCGGGTCTCGGCGACGGCCAGGAGACCGCCGACCAGGAACACCACGGTGGCGCCCAGCACGACCAGCAGCGGAACGGTCCACCCCCCGGTGCCGGAGTTCAGTGCGCCGACCAGGGGCGGGCCGATCGTCGCGGCGAGGTAGCCGCTGCCCTGGATGCGGGCGGAGGTCCCCGCGGCCTCGGCGTCGGTCCGCACGATGCGCGCGACGATCGAGAAGATCGTGGTGAAGCCCCCGCCCTGGGCGACGCCGCCGATGGCGGACCAGACGAGGTAGCCCTCGGGGGCGATCAGCAGCCCGACGGGCAGGGTGATCCACAGCACCCCGATGAGGGTTACCGGCACCCACGCCGGGGTGCGGGCGGCCAGCAGGGGCACTCCCAGGGCCCCGGCGATCGCGGCGACCTGGAACAGGGACGCGCCGGCCCCGGAGGCCGCCAGGCTCAGCCCGCGGGTGTCGGCCAGCAGGGTCGGCAGCCAGGCGGTGACGGAGTAGTAGGAGAGGGCCTGCCCGCAGAAGGCGAAGGTCAGCCACCAGCCGATGCGCCGGATCTGCGTGGTGCCTCGGGCCTGCCGCAGCGCCCCGGTGGCCGTGTCAGGTTCGGCGGGCGTGGGGGTGGTGTGCGGCGTGCCGGCCCGGCGGCGCGCCACGACCAGCCAGAAGCCCAGCGCCGCCAGCGTCAGCACGCTCCAGGCGGCCAGCGCCCAGCGCCAGCCGACCACCGCGGCCAGCGGGGCGGTGCCCAGAGCGGTGATCATCGACCCCACGTTGAGCGAGGCCGTGTAGGCGGCGGTCACCACGGGGATCCGGCGCCAGGGGACGTCGCGGCGGATGATCACCGGGACCACGATGTTGCCGATGGCGATCGCGGCGCCGATGACCACGGTGCCGGCCAGGACCACCGGAGCGGGGCCGGCAGAGCGGATCACGGTCCCGGCCAGCACGCCCGTGAGGCACACCAGGACCGCCGCCTCCGGCCCGAAGCGTCCGATCAGCTTCGACGCCAGCGGGGTGGCCAGCGCGAAGAGCAGCACCGGCAGGCCCGTGAGCAGACCCGCGGTCGCCGCCGAGAGGCCGAGGTCGGACTGGAGCTGCGTGATCACGGGGGTCGGGGCGATGATCGGCCCGCGCAGGCTGAGCGCGACGAGCACGATGCCGACGACGACCCACGGCAGGGCACGCGCGGGCACGGAGCGCTGGCTCATCTCGGTCCTCCCCGACAGTGCAGTGATCTGGTGCAGTGGTCTCCTGCCGGCGGGGCAGGTGCTTCCGCCAGCCTGCCAGATTACCGCCGCACGTCGGGACGGCACTCCCGCCTAGGATGGCCGGTATGTCTGAGATCACCCGGTTGCTGAACACCGCCTCGGTCCGCCTCGACGCGGTGGCGGACGACTGGCGCGGCGCCATCGCGCTGGCCGGCGAGCTGCTCGAGCAGCAGGGCGCCGCCGGCGCGGAGTACACGCGGGCCATGATCACCAGCGTCGAGGAGAACGGCCCGTACATCGTGGTCGCCCCGGGGTTCGCCTTCGCCCACGCCCGGCCATCGGAGGCCGTGCACCGCACCGCGATGTCCTGGGTCCGGCTCGCCCGGCCGGTCGAGTTCGGGCACGCGGCGAACGACCCCGTGACCCTCGTCGTCGCCCTCTCCGCGACGGACCGGAACGAGCACCTGCAGGCCATGCGGACGCTGGCCACGCTGCTGGGCTCGCCGGGGACCCGGGCCGCGCTGGACGGGGCGAGGACCCCGGAGGGGGTGCTCGCCGTCCTGTCGGCGGGCGCCCCGGAACGGCCCGCGGAAGCGGCGCCGTCCGCGGAACCGGCACCGACGACGACGGAGGCGGCCGCGGACAGCCGCAACAAGATCCTCACCGTCTGCGGCAACGGGCTCGGCACCAGCCTGTTCCTGAAGAACACCCTGGAGCAGGTGCTCGACCACTGGGGGTGGAGCAAGTACCTCACGGTCGAGGCGACCGACACCATCTCGGCCCGCGGCAAGGCCAAGGAGGCGGACCTGATCCTCACCTCCGGCGAGATCGCCCGCACCCTCGGGGACGTCGGCGTCCCCGTGAAGGTGATCGAGAACTTCACCAGCACCACCGAGCTCGACGCCGCCCTGCGTGAGCTCTACGACGTCTAAGGCAGGCAATCCGTGAACTGGCTCGTCAGCATCCCCGAGTTCCTGGTCAGCGAGATCCTCGCCGTCCCGGCGTTCCTCATCGGCATCATCACCGCCGTGGGCCTGGCCGCCCTGCGCAAGAGCACCGGCCAGATCATCGGCGGCGCCATCAAGGCGACGCTCGGCTTCCTGCTGATCGGCGCCGGCGCCACCCTCGTCGTCGCCTCCCTGGAGCCCCTGGGAGCCATGATCCTGGGCGCCACCGGCGCCCAGGGCGTGATCCCCACCAACGAGGCCATCGCCGGGATCGCCCAGGCCGAGTACGGGGCCCAGGTCGCGTGGCTGATGATCCTCGGCTTCGCCGTGAGCCTCCTGCTCGCCCGCTTCACCCCGCTGCGCTACGTCTTCCTGACCGGCCACCACGTCCTGTTCATGGCCACGATGCTGACCATCATCCTCGCCACCGCCGGGTACGACAGCTGGGTGACCGTGCTGCTCGGCGCCGTGCTCCTCGGCATCCTCATGGTCTCCCTCCCGGCGCTCGCCCACCCGTGGACCCGCAGGATCACCGGCGACGACAGCGTGGCCATCGGGCACTTCGGCACCGCCGGATACATCGCCGCCGGAGCCGTGGGGCAGGTCGTGGGAAAGCGGAGCCGGTCCACCGAGGACACGAAGCTGCCGGAGGGGCTGCGCTTCCTCCGCGACTCCATGGTGGCCACCGCGCTGTCCATGGCCCTGATGTACGTGGTCCTCGCCGTGCTCTTCCTCGCCCGGGCCGGGACCGAGGAGGCCTTCACCGCGTTCGAGGGCGGCGCCACCGGGGTGGGCAACTACCTCATGATGTCGATCACCCAGGGCCTGCAGTTCGGCGTGGCCGTCGCCGTGATCCTCTTCGGCGTGCGCACCATCCTGGGCGAGCTCGTCCCGGCCTTCCAGGGCATCGCCGCCAAGGTCGTCCCCGGGGCCATCCCGGCGCTCGACGCCCCGATCGTCTTCCCCTACGCGCAGAACGCCGTGCTCCTGGGCTTCATCGCCAGCTTCGTGGGCGGCCTGATCGGGCTGCTCGTCCTCTCCGTCTGGCTCAACCCCGCCATCGGCCTCGCCCTGATCCTGCCGGGGCTCGTCCCCCACTTCTTCACCGGCGGCGCGGCCGGCGTCTACGGCAACGCGACCGGAGGACGCCGCGGCGCCCTCGCCGGCGGCTTCGTCAACGGGCTGCTCATCACGTTCCTGCCCGCGTTCCTGCTGTCCGTCCTGGGCGCCTTCGGCGACGAGAACACCACCTTCGGCGACGCCGACTTCGGCTGGTTCGGGATCGCCGTGGGCTCCGCCGCCAAGATCGGGTCCGTCGGCGGCATCGTGGTCATCGCGCTGATCGGGCTCGGGGTGCTGGCGCTGGCGATCGTGGTCCAGCGCAAGGTGGTCGACACCCGCTGGGACCCTGCCGCCGGCCGTGCCTGGCCCGGGTCCGCGGGCGCTCCGGAGACCGCGGACGCTGCGGCGGGTCCTTCCCGCACGTTCCCCAGGATCGCGCCGCCCAAGGGCGCACCCGCACCGCCGCCGCCTCCGCGCTGATCCGCCGGCCCGGGACCATCGAGCGCCCGCCCGTCGGCCGGGGATCGCCCGGTGGCCGCCCGGCGCACCACCGGGTCAGGAGTTGCGGCCCCGCGCGGCCACGGTCCAGCGCTCCAGCAGCGCCCCGTCGCGCACCACGGCCACGTCGTCGACCAGGTTCATGGTGAGGCACACGTGGTTGGGGATCACGCGCAGGCGCTCGCCGAGGGCGGGCAGCGGGGCGTCCTCGGGCCAGACGACGGTGGCGTGGTGCTCCGACAGGGCGGTGATCCGGGCGTCCGGGTGGTCCATCAGCCGCCCGCAGCCGGTGGCCCAGGCGGGCCGGTCGCTGCCGAGGACCTTGCTGCCGGCGTCGAGGACGACCCGCCGCGGCACCTCGTGCCCGCCTCCGGCCCCGCCCTCGTGCCGGCTGACCACGGTCGCGGCCACGGTCAGGGCGATGTCCTCGAGGGCGCACCGGCCGAGCTCCAGCTGCTGGGCGTCACCGAAGACGTAGACCCCGGGCCGCACCTCCGTGGCCGCGGCGCTGTCGGTCAGCAGGGCGCTGGGCGTGGAGCCGCCGCTGCGGCGCAGCACTTCGAAGCCCGCGGCCTCCAGCTGCGCGGCCGCCCGCTGCAGGGCCTGCTGCTCCTGCGCGGCGGCCTCGACCGGCATGCCCGGGGCGTAGCTGTGGCCGGGGAAGGTGAAGACGCCCTCGACGCGCAGCCCGGCACGGGCCGCGGCCCGGGCGACGTCCGCGGCGGCGTCCGGATGCACACCGCTGCGGTGGTGGCCGCTGTCGATCTCCACGAGCACGGCGACGTCCCCCGCGGCGTCCCCCAGCTGCCCGCCCATGGCCGCGGCGGCCTCGGCCGAGTCCACCCCGACGCTGATCCGGGCCGCGGCGCTCAGCCGGCGCAGGCGCTCCGCCTGCCGCGGGCCGACCCACAGCGGATACGCGACGAAGAGGTCGCGGGCCCCGTGCGCGGCGAAGACCTCGGCCTCCCCGAGCGTGGCCACGGTCAGTCCGATCGCGCCCGCGGCGAGCTGCAGCGCCGCGATCTCCGGGACCTTGTGCGTCTTGGCGTGCGGGCGCAGCCGCAGCCCCCGCTCGCGCACGGCCGCGGCCATCCGCTCGATGTTCCGCTCCAGCACGTCCCGGTCGATCAGGACGTCCGGGGTGTCGACTTCTTCGGGGATGCGGGGCATGGGGCTCCTTGTGCCGGGGCGACGGTGGATCGGTGGTCAGGGAGTCGCTGCGTCGTCAGGCCCGCCGTCGTCGTTCAGGGCCCGCACCGCCTCGTCGTCCCCCAGGATCAGGCTCAGCAGACGGGCCACCGCGCGGTTGTTGCTGGTCTCGTTCCAGGCGACGTGCAGATCGGCCCGGTTCAGGTCCGCCAGGCCCGCAGGACCGGTCAGCTCCTCGAAGACCACTCCCGGGGGTGAGAAGTCCATGGCCGAGGCCGGTACCAGGCTCACCCCGAGTCCGGCCGCCACGAAGGCCAGCAGAGCGGGGACCTGGCTGGCGAGCTGGGTGACCACCGGATGAGCTCCGGCGCTCTCGTAGAGCCGCATGACCAGGTCGTGGAAGTACCGGGCCTCGGACGTCGAGTACATCATCAGGGGCAGGCCGTCGAGCTCCCGCATCCGCACGCCGCGCCCGGTGGCCAGGAAGTGGCCGTCCGGGAAGGCCGCCACGAGCCGGTCCTCCATGTGGGGCCGGGTCACCACGCCGGAACGGTTCACGATCGGGCGGAGGAGGCCGATGTCGATGGTGCCCCGCGAGAGGGCGTCCATCTGGTCCACGGAGACGGCCTCCCGCAGCACCAGGTGCACGCCCTCCATGTGCCGGCGCGCGAGCCGCAGGATGCCCGGCAGGCTGGACTGGCCGGCGATGGCGGTGTAGCCGATCACGATGGAGCCGGCATCGCCCGTCGCCACCCGCCGCACGTCCAGCTCGGTCTTGGCGCACAGGTCCAGGATCTGCCGGGCGCTCGGCAGCAGCGTCTGACCGGCCTCCGTGAGCTGGACCTTCCGGCTGCTGCGCTTGAAGAGCTGGGCGTCGAGCTCACGCTCCAGCAGCTGGATCTGCCGGCTCAGCGGCGGCTGCGTCATGTTCAACCGCGCCGCCGCGGCGCCGAAGTGGAGCTCCTCGGCCACCGCCACGAAGGACTCGAGCTGGATCAGCGAGTACATCAATCCACTCCTTGAATGATTGAGTGCCTATTTTAGCTTGGACAGGCATGGTCAGGGCTCTCTAGCGTGGGAAGGGCCGACGGCCCGTCTCTGGGGCCGTCCCAGGAGAGGACCACCCGAGATGCACTTCAGCCAAGAGGCCCACGACTCCGCGGAGCCCTCACCGCACCTCCGGCAGACGGTCATCACGGGGGTCACCGTGACCCCCGTGGCGTTCACCGATCCGCCGCTGCTGAACACGGTGGGCGTGCACGAACCGGTCGCGCTTCGTGCGATCCTGCAGATCTCCACCGACGCCGGCGTCACCGGGCTGGGCGAGACCTACGGGGACGCGGGGCACCTGGACCGCTTGCGCCTGGCGGCCGAGGCCGTCGTGGGCGCGGACCCCTTCAACACCAACGACCTGCGGGCCCGGGTGACCCGTGCTCTCGTGGCGGACACCGTCGCGGGCGGCCACGGCATGAGCGGGATGGTCACGGGTTCCTCCACCGCCGATCGCGTGCTCTCTCCCTTCGACGTCGCGGCCCTGGACATCCAGGGCCGGATCCTGGGAGTGCCCGTCAGCGAGCTCCTCGGCGGACGGGTCCGGGACACCGTGCCGTTCAGCGGCTACCTCTTCTACAAGTGGGCCGGGCACCCGGGCGGAGCCGAGGACTCCTGGGGGGAGGCGCTCGACCCGGACGGCATCGTGGCGCAGGCCCGCCGGATGGTGGCCGACTACGGCTTCACGGCCCTCAAGCTCAAGGGCGGGGTCGTGGAACCCGACGCCGAGGCGGAGGCCGTCGAGGCGCTGCGCGCGGAGTTCCCCGGTCTGCCCCTGCGCATCGACCCCAACGCGGCGTGGACGGTCGAGACCTCGGTGCGCATCGGGCGCCGACTGGAGGGGGTCCTCGAGTACCTCGAGGACCCGACGCCCGGCATCGAGGGCATGGCCGCCGTCCGGGGGCGGGTGGGTCTCCCGCTGGCCACCAACATGTGCGTGGTGAGCTTCGCGGACCTGCCGCCCGCGGTCAGGGCCGGAGCCGTGGACGTCGTGCTCTCCGACCACCACTTCTGGGGCGGTCTGCGCCGTTCGCACACCCTGGCCGGCATCGCCGAGACCTTCGGGCTGGGCCTGTCGATGCACTCCAACTCCCATCTCGGGATCAGTCTCGCAGCCATGGTCCACCTCGCCGCCGCCACCCCGAACCTGGACTACGCGTGCGACACGCACTGGCCGTGGAAGGACACCGACGAGGACGTCGTCCAGCCGGGCGTGCTGTCCGTCGCGCAGGGAGCGGTCGCCGTCCCGACCGGCCCGGGGCTCGGCGTCGAGCTCGATCCGGACGGCCTCGAACGCCTGCACCGCCAGTACCTCGACTGCGGTCTCCGCGAGCGCGACGACACCGGCTACATGCGCCGTCTCCACCCCGGCTACGAGCTCGCGAGCCCCCGGTGGTGACCGCGCCGGCCCCCGGCGCGCTGGCCGTGGTCGTCACGGACCCCATCATCAGCCGCTTCGCGGAGCGTCTCACCGCTGCTGCCCCGGAGCACCGGTGGCGGTTCCTGGCGGACGCCCCGGCCGCCGAACGGACCGCAGTGCTCTCCGCCGCCGATGTCGTCGTGTGCTCCCGCCTGGAGCCGACCGAGGCGGCGGCCGCACAGGCGGCCCGCCTGGTGCAGGTGACCGGCGCCGGTCTGGACCGCGTCGCCGTCGAGGCCCTGCCTGAGCGGACGGCGGTGGCGAACACCTTCCACCACGCCCGCCCGATCGCCGAGCACGTGCTCATGTCCGTGCTGGCCCTCTCGCGCCGGCTGCTCCCGGCCGACCGCGAGCTGCGCTCGGGCACGTGGCGCACCATTGCCACCGACCCGGACGTGCCGCTGCACCCGACGCTGGACACGATGACCCTCGGCGTCGTCGGACTCGGCAGCATCGGCCTCGAGACCGTCCGCCTGGCAGAGGCCGTCGGCATGTCCGCAGCCGCGGTCCGGCACCGCCCGGACGCGCCCGTGCCCGACGGCGTGCACCCGCGCTGGGTCGGCGGCCCGGCCGATCTTCCCCGGCTGCTGGCGGAGTCCGACGTCGTCGTCGTCACCGTCCCGCTCTCGGCCGCCACCGAGGGCATGATCGGTGCGGCGGAGCTCACCGCGATGCGGCCGACGGCTCTGCTGGTCAACGTCGCGCGCGGTCCGGTGGTGGACCAGGACGCCCTGTACCGCGCGCTGGTCCGGGGGGACATCGCGGGCGCCGCGATCGACGTCTGGTGGGGCGCCCCCGCCCCGGGCCGCACACCGCCGTCCGACCTGCCGTTCGCGGAGCTGGGCAACGTGCTGCTCACCCCGCACCACTCCGGGCACGCCCGCAGTACGTTCGAGCGCCGCGCCGACGACATCGCGGACAATGTCGTCCGGCTCGCCCGTGGCGAGGAGCTCCGCAACGTGGTGCGCCCCGGGGTGCCGCCCCTCCGCTCACTCCATCAGTAGCCGGGTCACCAGCAGCAGGGCGCCGCCGGCGGAGGCCGTCAGCGCCAGGAGCCGCAACCGGGCGGCGTCCAGCAGGCGGTTCACCCACCGGGAGAGCACGAAGCCGGCGACCACCGCGGGGCTGAGCCCGAGCACCGCGGTCACCACGGCCGGGGTGACGGCCCCCGCCACCACCAGCAGGCCGATGGACACCAGCGAGCCCACGAGGAAGAACGCGCTCATGGTGCCCCTGAGGCGGGCGGGTGGCTGTCCCTGCCAGACGATCGCCATGGGCGCCCCACCGATCGACGTCGCCGTGCCCATCACCCCGGACAGCGCCCCCGCCATCACCAGGTTCCGCTTGCGCGGACCGGGCCGCCACCCCAGGAACGCGGAGCCCACGCCCACCAGGACGCTGCCGGCCACGAGCCACGCCAGGGCGGCGGCCGGCATGACGACCACCAGCCAGGCCCCGAGGACGCTGCCCGGGATCCGTCCGGACAGCGCCCACCCGGCGCCGCGCAGGTCCAGGTCCGCGCGCTCGCGGACCACCACCAGCAGCGTCACCAGCGTGGCCAGCATGATCACGAGCGCGGGCAGCAACGAGGGGTCGACCAGGGCGATGACCGGGGCGGCGACCAGCCCCAGGCCGAACCCGATCGACCCCTGCAGTGCGGCGGCGACGAAGAACGTCGTAGCCAGGACGGCGAAGACGCCGAGGCTCATCCCCTGGAGGACAGCGCTGTGGAGCCGGCTGCGACCGGCTCGGCCATCGGGAAGTAGCACTCCGCCGTGTGCACCACGTCGTCACGCCGGCCCGGCATCGGAAGGGCCGTGCGGCCCGACGAGGAGGCGTCCTGCCGGGGCGGTGCGTCCGTGGCGCAGACGTCCTGGGCCTGCCAGCACCGGGTCCGGAAGCGGCAGCCGGAGGGCGGGTCCAGCGGTGAGGGCAGCTCTCCGCGCAGGACGATCCGTTCCGCCGGGCGCTGCGCCGGATCCAGCTTCGGCGAGGCCGACATCAGCGCGGCGGTGTAGGGGTGGAGAGGGCGCTCGAACACGTCCGCGGTGCGGCCCGTCTCGACGATCCGACCGAGGTACATCACCGCCACGCGGTCCGTCACGTGACGGACCACGGACAGGTCGTGGGAGATGAAGAGGTAGCTGACGCCGAGCTTCTGCTGCAGGTCGTTGAGCAGGTTCAGCACCTGGGCCTGGACGGAGAGGTCCAGCGCGGAGACGGGCTCGTCGAGGATGATCAGTTCCGGGTTCAGCGCCAGCGCCCGGGCGATGCCGATGCGCTGCCGCTGCCCCCCGGAGAACTCCTGGGGAGATTTCTTGGCGTCGGACGGCCGGAGGCCCACCAGCTGGAGCAGCTCGTGCAGCCGGGCGGAGCGCTCCCGGCCGGTGCGGTAGAGGTCCCGGTGGGTGGTCCACGGTTCGGAGATGATCTCCGCGGCCGTCATCCGGGAGTTCAGCGAGGCGAACGGGTCCTGGAAGACCATCTGCACGCGCCGCCGCCAGGCCAGGAGCTCCTTGCCCTTCAGCGCGAAGGGGTCCTGTCCTTCGAAGGCCACCGTTCCGGAGTCAGGACGCTCCAGCAGCATGAGGGTCCGGGCGAGCGTGGACTTCCCGCAGCCGGACTCGCCCACGAGCCCCAGGGTCTCGCCGCGGCCGACGGTCAGGTCGATCCCGTCCAGGGCGCGCAGACGGTTGTGGCCGGAGGCGCTGCGGGCCACGTGGAAGGTCTTGGTGACGTCCCGGACCTCCAGCGCGGCGCCGTGGTCGGAGTGCGGTCGATCCAGCAGTGCGGTCATGACTCGATCCCCTCGGAAACGGTGTCGGTGGCGAGCAGCTCGGAGTAGTGGCAGGCCGCCCGGTGGTCCGGGGCGACCTCGCGCAGGACGGGGCGTTCGGCGCGGCAGCGGGCGGTGACCAGCGGGCAACGGTCCTGGTAGACGCAGCCGGGTGGGATGTTCTTCAGCTCGGGCGGGCTCCCCGGGATGGAGGCCAGGGCGGCGCCGCGCTCCCCGTCCGCCGGCACCGACTCGAGCAGACCCTTGGTGTAGGGGTGGCGGGGGTGGGCGAACACCTCGTCCACGGGTCCGCTCTCGGCCACGGTGCCCGCGTACATCACGGTGACGTCGTCGGCCTCCTCGGCGACGACGGCGAGGTCGTGGGTGATGAGCACGACAGCCATCTCCTCCTCCTCGCGCAGCAACCGCAGCAGCTCCATGATCTGGGCCTGGACCGTGACGTCCAGCGCGGTCGTGGGCTCGTCGGCGATGAGCACGCGCGGCCCGAGCGCCACGGCGGCGGCGATGAGGATGCGCTGGCGCATCCCGCCGGAGAACTGGTGCGGATAGGCGTCCACCCGGTGCTCGGCCTCCGGGATGCCTACCCGGCGCATGAGCGCGATGGCCTCCTTCCGGGCCTGCGCCGCCGAGAGGCCGCGGTGGATGCGGAAGGACTCACCGATCTGGACCCCCACCGGGTACACCGGGTTCAGGGCCGTGAGCGCGTCCTGGAAGACGATGCCCAGCTCCGCTCCGGCGACCTTGCGGCGCTGCTTCGGGGACATGGTCGTCAGTTCCGTGCCGTTCAGCTGGATGCTGCCGCCGGCCACGTGGGCCACGGGATCCAGGAGACCGACGACGGCCTTGGCCGTCATGGACTTCCCGCAGCCCGACTCCCCGAGCAGCGCGCGGGTCCGGCCGGCCCGGACCTCGAAGCCGGCGTCGCTGACGGCGCGGACGGTGCCGGCAGGGGTGCGGATGTCGACGTCGAGCCCGTCGACACGGAGCACCACGGGGTGCTCGACAGCCGGGCGGGTCTCGGTGACGGGGGCGCTCGTGGTCACTTGGACTCCTGGGGATCGGTCCGGACGATGGACTTCTGGCGCTTGGCCAGGGTGAGGCGCCAGCGCTGCGAGGGATCGGTGGCGATCCGCAGCCAGGCGGCCAGCATGTTCGCCGAGATCGCGGTGACCACGATCGCCACACCGGGGAAGATGGAGAGCCACCAGGCCGTCTGCAGGTACTGCCGGCCCTGCGCCACGAGCAGGCCCCAGCTGACGTCGGGCGGCTGGATGCCGATGCCGAGGAAGCTCAGCGAGGACTCGGCGAGCATGACGTAGCAGAACTCGAGCGTGGCCAGCGTCAGGATGGACGGGATGACCACCGGGATCACGTGCCGGCGGATGATCGTGTTGGGCCGGGCCCCGAAGGTCCTGGCGGCGTCGACGAACGTGCGGCTCTGCAGCTCGGCGGACTCGGCCCGTGCCGTTCTGAGATAGATGGGGATGCGCGTGATGGCCAGGATGAGCACGATGTTCGCGATCGAGGGGCTGAAGACGTAGAGCACGACGACGGCGAGCAGCAGCGAGGGGAAGCTCATGATGACGTCGGCCACGCGCATCGAGGCGTTCTCCCGCCACCCCCGGTGGTAACCGGCCCACACGCCCCACAAGGAGCCGATGAGCATGGCGACCAGCACCGCAGGCACGGACACGAGCAGGGTCGTGCGGGTGGCGACGACCAGGCGGGCCAGGAGGGAGCGCCCCAACGAGTCGGAGCCGAGGATGTACTCCCAGCCGTTGGCGGGGTCGAACGGCGGCTTGTTGGCGAACATGAGGTCCTGCCGGGTGTCCAGGGGCCCCATGAGCATCGGTCCGAAGATCGCCGTCAGGAAGACGAGGATCAGGATGACGGCACCGGTGCAGGCGAACTTGTCCCGCAGGAGCATGCGCAACATGCTGGGGTGTCCTGAGCTCCTGTCCTGAGGCGTCGCGGGCGCGGACTCCGCGGGATCCAGCGGTCCGTCCGCCGCCCGTCCGTCCTGGGTGAGCTGACTCATGGGTTTCTCCTATGCCTTGGCGGTGGTCACGGCGCCCGGGACCACGGCGGCTGGAACCGGCGGCTCGGTGGGGACGGAGGGCTTCCTGGAGGTCTTCGGCCCGGAGGCGGCCGGCCGGACGCGGGGGTCCAGCAGCGCGTAGGCCAGGTCGATGACGATGTTCAGGACGAAGATCGCGATGGCGGTCAGCAGCACGCAGGCCTGCAGGACGGCGAAGTCCCGCTGCAGGATCGAGTCGATCATGAGCTTGCCGATGCCGGGCCAGCCGAAGATCGTCTCGACGACCACGGCGCCGTTGATCAGGCCCACGGTGAGGTCTCCGGCCACGGTCAGCGCCGGCGCCGCGGCGTTGCGCAGCGCGTGGCGGGTGACCACCCGGGACTGGGAGGCGCCCTTGCTCCGGGCCAGCTTGATGTAGGGCTCGGAGAGAGCGGAGACCATGGCGCCGCGCACCACCTGGACCAGCGCTCCGAACGGTCGCATGACCAGCGTGGCGATGGGCAGCACCCAGGCGGCGGCTCCTCCCACGCCGGAGGTGGGAACCCACCCCAGCGTGATGGCGAAGATCCAGATGCCGACGATCGCGAGCCAGAAGTCCGGGATGGAGGCCGCGGCCATGGAGGTGAAGCTGGCGATCCGGTCCGCGACCCCGTTGGGCTTCAGGGCGGCCCAGCTGCCCACCAGCACGGCGAGCACGATGGCGAGGACCATGGTGATCGCCGCCAGCTGGAGGGTGGCCGGGAAAGCCCGCAGCGCCATCGCCGCCGCGGACTCGCCCGTACGGAGCGAGGTCCCGAAGTCGAGCTGCAGCACCCCTCCGAAATAGTCCGCCATCTGCACCAGCAACGGCTGGTCCAGCCCGTTGCGGGCCGCGAAGTCGTCACGCATCTGCTGCGTGGCGTTCAGCGGCAGATACAGGCTCGCCGGGTTGCCGGTGAGCCGGGCCAGCGCGAAGACACCGACGATGACGACGGCCAGCGGGATGGCGCTGGAGATGATCCTCTTGCGTAGATAGGTCAGCATGACTTCCCCTGTGTCCTCGTGCGTCTGTCCTCGGGCGTCTGTCCTGGTGTGCCGGCCGCCTACTGCGCGGGCCGCATCTCCGCGAGGCGCAGCTCGTCGCCGGACGAGGAGTTCGGCTCGTACTCGACGTCCGCGGACTTGCCGAGCATGCCGGTCTGGTGCGCGATGTGGGCGAACTGCGTCACGTTCTCGTTCTGGTACTCGAAGACCTTCTCGTAGGCCGCCTGCCGGTCCTCGCCCGTGGCGGCGCCCGCCTCCTCGATCAAGGCGTCCAGCTCCGGGGTGCCGAAGGAGCTCTGGGCGCCGTCGGAGAGCATGTACTGGTCCACGGTGAACGCGGCGTCACCGGCCTGGTTGCCGTGCTGGGTCAGGAGCCCGATGTTGCCCTCGTCCTCGGCGAACGGCCGGACCTGGTAGGTGAGGTGCTGGCTGGTCTCGAGCATCTTGAGGTTGACGTTGAGCCCGGCCTGGCTGAGCTGCTCCTGGAGCACCTGGCCCAGCTCCTCGATCTTCGGGAACTGCGCCGAACGCACCACCAGGCTGATCGGGGCGTCGGTGTTCACGCCGTCGGCCTTGGCCTCGGCGACGAGGCTCTTGGCCTTCTCCGGATCGTAGGGCCAGGCATCGAGGCCCTCGTTGTGGCCGACGACGCCCTCCGGCACGAGCTGCGCGGCCACCTGGTCGCGTCCGCCGTAGAGGCTGGCGACGATGCCCTCCTTGTCGATGGCGAAGTTGACGGCCTCGCGGACCCGCTTGTCGCTGAAGGGGTCCTCGTCGGCGTGCATGCGGATGGCGATGGTCTCGTTGTTGGGGTAGCTGACGCCGAGGTCCCCGATGTTGTCCTCGGGGCTCAGCCCGGTGGCGATGTCCGCCTCGCCGGAGGTGATCATCGCGGCGCGCACGCTGCTCTCGGAGCGCCACTCGTACCGGGCGTTCTGATAGGCCGGCTGCTCGCCCCAGTAGCCGTCGTAGGCGGAGACGGTGATGTTCTGGCCCGGCTGCCACGAGTCGAGCTGGTAGGGGCCGGTGCCGATCGGCTCGCGCACCTTCTCGGTCATGGAGGTCTCGCTGGGCACCACCTCGAGGAAGGACAGCCGCAGAGGCAGGATCGGGTCGGCCTTCGGGGCCGTGACCGTCAGCGTGGTGTCGTCCACGACCTCCACCTCGAGGTCGTCGTCACCGAACACGTAGCCCTCGACGTTGCAGCCGAGGTCCGAGTTGACGGCCCGCTCGATGGTGGCCGCGGCGTCCTCCGCGGTGAAGTCGCTCCCGTCGTGGAAGGTGATCCCCTCCTGGAGCGTGAAGGTCCAGGTCCGGTCGTCCTCGGAGCTCCACTCGGTGGCCAGCTTCGGCTCGAGCTCACCCGTGGTCGGGTTCCGCTCGACGAGCGGCTCGGTGATGGTCGAACGGTCGACCACGCCCGTGCTGGTGAGGTTCGCCTCGCACGGCTCGAGCGTCGGAGGCTCCTGCTGGAGGACCACGCGCAGAGTGTCCGAGGCTTCGCCGGATCCCGCGGCGTTCTCGGAGTTCGCCACGGAGCAGCCGCTCAGCAGCACTCCCGTGCCGAGGGCGGCGGCCGAGAGGGACACCAGTCGGCGGGGGCGGCCGGACTTCGGTGCAGTGGCGGTGGCAGGGCGCGGCAGGTCGAACGTCATGGTGTCCTCCGAGAACGGGAATCGAGCGGTTGCCGGCCTCGACGAGCTCTGGAAAGGGCTGTCCGGCGGCCGGGCGTATGGACAGCGTGGGACCGGCCCCCACGGCGGTCAAGGAGCCGAACGGCCGTGACGGCGCACCGGACGGCCGCGGAGGAGCAGTTCGACGCGGTCGCTGAATGTGACTTCCGCTACATTCCGCGGCGTACGGCAGATCAATGCCTCAACAGCATTGATCCATGCAATCTATGTGTTGGACGGCATTCGATGCGATCCTTACGTTGCACTCATGACCAACTTCGCTCCGGCTGCGGCCGACTCCACCGTCCAGAGCACTGGCGCCGGGATCCTCCAGGTGGGCCCCGTCAATCCCACGGTCCAGGCCGCGCTGGCCTCCGAGTTCGGGGCGGTGCGCCTGCCCGACGCCGCCGGGGAGCGTGAAGCGTTCCTGACGGAGCGCGCGGACGAGGTCCGGATCGCGGTGTGCTCCGGCAAGGTCGGCGTCGACGCGGACCTGATGCGCCGGCTCGGCAACCTCGAGGCGATCGTCAACTTCGGCGTCGGCTACGACGCGACCGACGTGGACCAGGCGGTCGCCCGCGGGATCTCGATCAGCAACACCCCGGACGTGCTCACGGACTGCGTCGCCGACACCGCGCTGGCCCTGTACCTCGACGTGCTGAGGCGGATCTCCGCGGCGGACCGCTACGTCCGGCGCGGGGACTGGGAGGCCCAGGGGCACTTCCCGCTCACCGTGCGCGCCTCCGGGAAGAAGGTGGGCATCCTGGGGCTCGGCCGCATCGGTGGCGCCATCGCCCACCGGCTCGAGGGCTTCGACTGCGAGATCCACTACCACAACCGCAGCCCGGTCGAGGGGAGCGTCTACACCTACCAGCACTCTGCGGAGGAACTGGCCGGGGCGGTCGACGTCCTGGTCGTGGCCGCGGCAGGGGGACCCGCCTCCGTGGGGCTGGTCGGCTCGTCCGTCCTGGACGAGCTCGGGCCCGAGGGGCATCTCATCAACATCGCCCGCGGATCGGTCGTGGACGAGGACGCCCTGGTGGCAGCTCTTCTGGAAGGACGCCTCGGCGGCGCGGGGCTCGACGTCTTCGCCGACGAACCCCGCGTGCCGTCCGCCCTGAAGGACCTGGACAACGTGGTCCTGCTGCCGCATCTGGCCAGCGGAACCGTCGAGACCAGGGGCGACATGGCCGAGCTGACGCTGGCCAATCTGCGCAGCTACCTCGACGACGGCACCCTCCTCACGCCCATCTCCTGAGTCCCGCGCCCCAGGCCTCCCCGGGCCCTGAAAGGAAGTCGACCATGACCATCGCCGTTGGTTTCTCGGACACACCCGAAGGGTCCGCCGCGGTCGGTGCCGCCATCTCCGAAGCCGTCCTGCGGCGCACCGGCGTCTCCCTCTACGACCCGGCCGAGAACGGCACCGTCCAGCACCCGGACCTGCTGGCAGCCCTGCGTGCCGAGGCCGAAGCATCCGGGGTCGCCCTGGAGCTCTGCTCGCTGGGACCGGGCGACGACATGGGCGATGCGCTCATCGACGCCTCCTACCAGCAGGGCGCCCAGATGGTGGTCATCGGCCTCCGCCGCAGATCGCCCGTCGGCAAGCTTCTGCTGGGATCCCTGTCCCAACGGGTGCTGCTCGAGGCCGGGTGTCCCGTGCACGCCGTCAAGGTCAGAGTGGGTCCCCGCGGCTGAGCGCGCCACCACCTCGTCATCCCTCAACTGCCTGCAGCGCCCGCGCAAAGGAAGCCACCTCATGACCCAGTACACGCCCCAGGAACTGGCGGACCAGCTCAAGGACGGCCTGCTGTCCTTCCCCGTCACCGCCTTCGACGCCGACCTGCTCTTCGACGA
>NZ_BAAGPL010000008.1:258828-259250 GCF_054784195.1 Kocuria himachalensis | reverse complement strand
CGCCGTCCCCGGCGACCGGGCCCGCGGCCGACCACAGCCCGGCCGCCAGTGCGACGGCGACCAGGGCGGCGCGCACGGGGGCCACCACCGCGGGCACGAGCACGAGCACGGGCTGGAGCACCAGCAGCACGACCTCCCAGACGGGGCGGGGCAGGTCCGGGGTGCCCGCCAGGGCCCGCCCCAGCACGCGCACCCCGCGGGAGGCCAGCGAGAGGCGGTGGCCGGGGGCCAGCCGGTCCAGCCCGTCGGCGCTCGCGCCGACCGCCGTCCGTCCGTGCTGCGCCGAGCCGTGGCCGACGTCGCGCAGCAGGGCCTCCTGGAGTCCGGCGACGACGGGGTCGACCGTCGTGGCGCTCCCGGCGGCGGGAGCGGCGGCCGCGCCGGGCGAGGGCGTCGGGGGCGGTGCCGGGAGCTCGCGCAGG
>NZ_BAAGPL010000008.1:214811-258790 GCF_054784195.1 Kocuria himachalensis | reverse complement strand
CCCGCCGCGTCGAGGCGCCCCCACCACCAGTCGTTGGCCCGCCAGTCCCCGGCCAGGAACCCCCGGAAGTTCAGCAGACCGGCCCCGGCCAGCTTGGCGCTCGCCGGCACCCGCCCCTCGCCGTCCGTGAGCAGCCGTGCGAGCTCCGCGGCCCCCGCCCCCGGGGCGTCGAGGGCCTCCTGGAGACGGTGACGGGTGAGCGACGTCCGGAGGGCGGGGAACGTGCCCGCGGCCGCGGGGGCCTGGTCCCCGCGGATCTCGCCGTAGGACACCCGGGACACCGCGGCGGGGATCCCGGCCGCGGCCAGGAGCGGAGGCAGGTCCACTGCGGCCGGCGCCGTGTCCCCGGCCGGGATCCTCGACCAGGGGGACGCCTCCCAGGCCGCCCGCCGCGCCGACCCGCCGGGGACGTCGGGGTCCAGGTGCCCGTCCACCGCGGCGTGCAGGCGCCGCAGCCCGTCCACGACCGCGTCCAGCTCGGCCCAGGAGGCAGCCGTCGGCGGGTGCTCCGCGCCGGCCGCGCCCAGCCAGGGGTCGACGACACCCGTGAGCTCCGCCGCCGGGTCGGCGCCGGCGGCCAGCACGGCGTGGAACCGTCGGTCGCGCTCGTGGCGGGCGACCGCCAGCACCCGGTAGGCGCGCTCGCGGGCGTGGGCCGTGTCGAAGCCCCCGGCGGAACCGGTCAGCCCGTCCAGGCCCAGCTCCTCCAGGACGCGCACCCAGGACAGCGCGCAGGACGCCGCGTCGAACAGCGCCTGCGCTCCCCGCAGCACCGCCGCGGCGGAGGGGTCGTCGAGCGGGCCCTGGGAGAGTGCGTCGTAGCGCCGGAGCAGCTCCGTCCGCAACGGCTCGAGCGCACGGGGCGGCCGGGCCCGCAGGGCGTCGCGCCGGGCCAGGGTCGAGGTGAGCTGCCACTCCGCGGGGCGGGTCAGGAGGCGGGACAGCAGGTCGGCGTCGGTCCGGGCCCGGTAGCGCAGATAGGCCCGGCGGCGCTCCACGAGCGACGCCTCGTCCCAGCACCCGATCAGGGCCGCGAGGGGGTGCAGGCGACCGCGGGCCACGAGCTGGGCGTCCAGGTAGTCGGACAGGGCCAGCACCTCGTCGTCGTCCGACTCCCGCCGGGGCAGCCGGGCCAGCGTGGCGGCGAGCGTGCCCACGAGGCGAGGGAGGTCGCGCTCGAAGGGCACCCGGCGCTCGCGGTGGGGCGGGTCCGGGTCGAGGTACAGCAGGCCCCGGTCGGCGTGCCGCAGGGACGTCCGCGTGCGAGCGACCTCGAGGGCCCGGTCGATGGGGATGTTGTCGAACACGCCGCCGTCGACCGCGTGGTAGGGCAGCTCGGCGGCGTCGCGGTGCGCGCCGAACGCGTGGCTCAGGTCCGGGCGCCCGGCCGCCGGGCCCGGAGCGCCCAGCGGGCCCGGGGTCGGGGCGGCCCACACCGAGGCCGGCTCGAAGGCCCCGGGGAAGGAGGCCGTCGCCCGGGCGGCGTAGGCCAGCCGGGACAGCGCTGCCAAGGCCTCCGCGGGGGCGCTGTCCCGGCCCGGGATGCCGTTGTCCAGGGACGGGGCGGGGGAGCCGGGCTCCGGGGACGAGAAGTGGAAGTCGCCCCGCCCCTCCGCCGACGCGCTGTAGGGGGAGGGGTCGCTGTCCAGGACCGTGGCGGAGAGCTCGACCGAGACGTGCTCCGCCTCCAGGTCCGGGTGGTGCTCCGCACTGCCCCGGAGCGCCAGGAGCGCCTGGAGCAGCTGCGGCCACAGGTAGTCGTCGCCGCGCAGCAGGGAGTCCACGGGGTGCCGGCCGAGCGGGCGCAGCAGCCGGCCGAGGGCGCCGTGCTCCGCCCAGATCCGGCCGAGGGCATTCAGGTCCGAGCCCGCCCGCTGGGCGACCGCGTGCACCACGCCGTTGAGCCCGCCGGCGCTGGCCCCGGCGAGGAGGTCGAGCTCCACACGGTCGTAGCCGGCGTCCGCGAGCAGCCGCGCGTACACCACCGCGCGCTCCTCGAGCCGGGGATCAGGGATCGTCGAGGGGTGCAGGAGATAGGCGTGGAGCGCCCCGCCGCGGTCCCGGTGGAGCCGGATCCGGCGCAGGAGGTCCAGCTCCGCCACCGCGCCGCCGATCCACACGGCGAGGCTCACGCCGCCGCGCATGGCGAGGGCGAGCCGGAGCGTGCGGCCGAACGCCGGCGCCTGCCCGGCCGCCGCCTCGGCGAGCCGCCGGGACGGCGGCAGGACCGTCAGCGGCAGGGCCGGGGGCTCATCCGACAAGGGCCGCGAACGCCCGGCCCGGCCCGGGCCGGCGGGTCAGGTCGTGCCGGAGGTCCTCGAGGGCCCCCCGCCGTTCGTGGTCCTCGTCGAGCAGCTCGGCCACGGCGTCCCGCACCTCGGCGGTCGTCAGGGCGTTGGGATCGTGCACCGTCCCGAGCCCCGCCGTCTCGAGGGCCGCCGCCCCGGCGAACTGGTCCGTGGACATCGGCAGCAGGAGCAGGGGCACCCCGGCGGTGAGCGCCTCGGTCACGCTGTTGTTCCCGCCGTGGGAGACCGCGACGGCCGCCCGGCGCAGCAGGGTGACCTGCGGCAGGGTGCCCCGCACGAGCCAGGACCCCGGGACCGGACCCAGGTCGGAGGGCCGGGTCGACCCGGCCGCGAGGGCGACCCGCACGTCGAGGCCCCGGAGGGCCTCGGCGACCCGGGAGAGCACGTCCCCGCGCACGGACAGGAAGCTGCCCAGGCTGATGTACACGACCGGGCGGTCCGAGCCGGCCAGCCACGCGGCCACCTCCGGGTCCTCGGCCTCCTCCCGGACGGCGGAGCCGAGGAACGTGTGCTCGGGCAGCGCCCGGGTCCGGTGCTCGTCGTGGAGCTCGCCCGGATAGTTGAGCAGGAGGTCGTCGCCGGTCTCCGCGAAGGCGTCGGCGCTCGCCGGGGACCCCGGGGCGATCTGCTGCAGGGCGTCGTTCCACTGCTCGGTGAACTCGTCCCGCACGGAGGAGCACAGCCGGTGCAGCGCCTCGAGCTCGGCCGGGGACGGGCGCAGCCGGCCGGGCCATGCGGGCGGGTGCCCGTAGACCTCGTCGGCCACCGTCAGCGCCGAGGGGTGGCCCAGCACCACGTCGGCGTGCCGGATCCCGGCACCCGTCAGCGCCAGGCGCGCCGCGAAGGCCAGGTGGTCCACGACCACCTGGTCCGGCCGGACGCGGTCCACCACGTCCTGGACGCGCCGGGCCGTGCCCAGCGGGTCCCAGAGCAGGTCGTCGCGCCGGGCCCGCGCCTGGAAGGCCAGGGTCTCGGCGGGGCCGCGGCGGGTGGCGGCGAAGAAGCCGCGCAGCGCGTCGTCCTCCCCGGGCGGCTGCTCCTCCGCCCGGATGACCCCGGGGTTGGAGCCGCGGCCCAGCGGCAGGATCTCGACCTCGAAGCCGAAGCCCCGGGCGATGGCCGCCGTCGCGGGGCCGGTGGCCACGACCACCCGCTCCCCGGCGTCCCGCCACGCGGTGGCCAGGGTCGCGAGGGGGAACAGGTGGGACGCGTAGTCGGGGCTGATCACGAGCAGGGTCACGGGGTGGGGCTCCTGTCGGCCGCGTGCGCCACGGCGTCGTCGTAGACGGAGGTGAGGGTGCTCGCCATGACCTCGATGCTGAAGCGTTCGCGGACCATGGCACGGGCCGACTCGGCCCCGCGCTCCGCGTCGGGGCGCGCCGCCAGGTCGAGGGCGCGGGCCACGGCCCGGGACAGCGCGGCGGGGTCACGGGTGTCGACGAGGACGCCGGTGACGCCGTCCTCCACGAAGGTGGCCGGCCCGCCGGCACCGGGCGCCACGACCGGCAGACCGCTGGCCAGGGCCTCGACGAGCGCCACCCCGAACTCCTCCTTGAGGCTCGCACAGACGTAGACGCCCGCGGGGGAGGACAGGCCCGGCCGGCCCTGTCGCACGGCGGCGAGCCAGGCGACCACCGTGGCGTGGGGCCGGTGGCCGGCGAGCAGCAGGCCGGCGGACGCGGCCTCGTCCCGGGGGAGGGCGGCGTCGATGCGGGTGAGCTGCTCGCGCTCGTCGGCGGAGGGGGACGCGAGGTCCCCGCCCACGACGAGGAGGTTGCAGCGGGCGCGCAGCGCGGCGTCCCGCGCCCACGCCTCGACGAGCGCGGCCGTGCCCTTCACCCGGTGCAGGCGGCCCACCGTGACCACGAGCGGCAGCCCGCGCCGCGCGGCGGGCAGGGCCGCCAGGACGGTATCGAGCTCGTCGAGCTGCGGGCCGGCGCCGGTCCGCACCTGCTCGGCGGCACGGTCCACGGCGCCCAGGTCGATGCCCTCCGGCACGACCGTGCACCGCCCCGGCTCGTCCGGGTCGACATCGAGCAGCGCGCGGGCGTCCCGGGCCAGGTCCGGCCGGGGGAAGAGCACCACGTGCTCGGCCCCCGCCGCGAGGTCGGCGAGCAGGCGCACGCGGAACCACAGGTGCTCCACGGAGTCGGCGGCGCCGAAGCCGGCGCGGTCCAGGGTGCCGGCGGCCTCCCGGGCGGCGACGAGCGCGTGCGGATCCGGGGCCATCGTGAGCACCCACGGGATGCCGAGCTCCGCGGCCACCGCCCCGGCGGCCATCGAGCCGACGTCCGCCATGCGCAGGTGCAGGACGTCCACGGGGCCGGACCGGCGCAGCACGCGCCGCAGTCCCCGCTCCGCGGCGACCCGCCGGGGCCAGGCGTCCGCCATGTGCAGCGGGGGACCGGCGAAGGAAACGACGCCGAAGGCGTGCCCCGGCCCCGCCGGCCGCGTCAGCGCCTGCCGTGCCTCGTCGTGCGTGCCGCGGGACACCGTGAGCACGCGCGCGACGCCGCCGGCGGCGTGCCGGGCGATCAGGGCGTCGCCCAGCTGGGCGAGCAGCGTGGCGATCCCGCCGTTGTCCCCCCGCCCGGAGAAGGTGAGGTCCCGGTCGATCTCCGCGTGCAGGAACGGCTGCACGACGGTGAGCCCGCCCCGGCCGGTCGCCGGGGCGGGATCGGCGGCGTCGTGGAGCTCGGTCAGGGCGAGCCGAGCCACGGCGGCCAGCGGCCCGGTCGCGCGGGCGCACGCCCGGGCGAGGTCCGCCAGGCCGGCCACGGTCTCGGCGCCGGCCTGCGACCGGTCCACGAGGGCCTCGAGGGCGGCTCCACGGACGTCCTGGTGCTCGTCGGACCGGCCGGCCAGGGCGCGGAGGTGCGCGGCGGGCCCGCTCCCGGGGACGAGGCCGAGGGTCTCGGCGATCCGGGCGCGGGGCCCGGGAGCGACAGCGCCGGCGAGGGCGTGCTCCAGGGCGGCGCCGACCGCGTCCGGCGCGGCCGGGGCCCAGGCCTGCAGGGTGCGCTGTGCCAGCATGCCGGGGAAGCCGCCGCCGGCGACGAGGTCGGCGAGGGAGGCTGCGGCGCGGGGGAGGGGGTCGCGGTCGGCGAGGGCCCACGCGGTGTGCTCGCGCAGCCACGGCTCGTCGGCGCCGAGGAGCGCGGTGAGGAGCGTGTCCGCGCGGGGCCCGGGCACGGAGGCGAGGGCGTGGACGGCGGCGATCGCCGCGACCTGGTCGTCGCGCCGGCGGATCTCCTCCGCGAGCACGGGGAGGGCCCCGGCGGGATCTTCCCGGGCCGCCCGGACCAGTCGTTCCGTGCGGCGGATGCCGTCGAGGATCGAGGGGGCGCGCCGGACGGCCTCGAGTGCCTGGTGCGTCGCCGCACCCGTGCGCCCTGCGCTCGTGGTCGGGGCGCGGGGCGCGGCGAAGATCATGGGGCTCACGGTAGCCGAGGCCCGATCCCGCGCACAGCGGGTCCCGGGGATTCTCAGGCTCCTGGGAGCCGGCGTGCGGCCCGGGCGTCGGCGCGGCGGCAGAGCAGGGCGAACACGGCGCCCGAGAGGTTGTGCCAGACCGAGAAGACCGCGGCCGGCAGGGCCGCCAGCGGGTTCATGTACTGGGCGGCGAGCCCGGCGGCCAGCCCGGAGTTCTGCATGCCCACCTCCACGGCGGTGGTGCGGCGCACGACGATCGGCTGCCGCGTCACCGCACCCACGAGGTGGCCCAGGGCCAGGCCGAGGACGTTGTGCAGGGCCACGGCCGCGAGCACGAGCAGGCCCGCCTCGACGATCCGGTCGGCGCTGCCCGAGACGACGATGGCCACGATCAGGGCGATCGCCGCGACCGACACCCACGGCAGGACGGGCAGGGCGCGCTGGACCAGGCGGGGCACGAGCAGGCGCACGGCCAGGCCCGCGACGACGGGCAGGAGCACGATCTTGGTGATCGACCACGCCATGGCCCCGCCGTCCACCGGCAGGTACTGCCCGGCCAGCCACAGGGTCAGCAGGGGAGTGAGCAGCGGCGCGAGCAGGGTGGAGATCGAGGTCATGGCGACCGACAGGGCCACGTCACCGCGGGCGAGGTAGGTGACCACGTTGGAGGCCGTGCCGCCGGGAGCGCAGCCCACCAGGATCACGCCCGCGGCGAGCTCCGGCGGCAGCCGGAGCAGGAACACCACGAGCAGCGCCACGAGGGGCATGATCACGTACTGGGCCGTGACGCCGAGCAGCACCGGCAGGGGCCGCTTCGCGACGAGCGCGAAGTCCACGGGGCGCAGGGTCAGGCCCATGCCGAACATGACCACCCCGAGCAGCGGGTTGATCCACCCGGACAGACCGCTCACGGCGCCGGGGGCCAGGAACCCCACGAGACCGCCCACGAGGACGAGCACGGGGAAGAGCAGGACGGCGGTGTAGGCGCCGCGGTCGGGGGCCGCGGTCTCGGTCGCGGTGGTGGGGCCGGTGCTCACCACCCGCGGGCCCGCCACGCGTCGAGGTGCGGACGCTCCGCCCCCAGCGTGGTGGGCCGGCCGTGGCCGGGGTGGACCACGGTGTCGTCGTCGAAGCGGTCGAAGACGCGCTCGGTGACGTCGTCGATCAGCTGCCGGAAGTCCTCGGGGCTGTTGGTCTTGCCCACGCCGCCGGGGAAGAGGGAGTCGCCGGAGAAGATGTGCGCCGGTCCCTGCGGGTCGCGGTAGACCAGGGCGATCGAACCGGGGGTGTGCCCGCGCAGGCCGATGACCTCGAGGTCGAAGCCGTCGAACTCGGCGGTGTCGCCGTCCTCGAAGGTCAGGTCCATGGAAACGGCGATGTCGGGCTCGTCGTCGGCGCCGCAGGCCGTCATGGCCTCGGAGCGGGACTTGACCTCCTCGAGGGCGCGGACGTGGTCCCAGTGCGAGTGCGTGGTGATGATGAGCTGGAGATTGCCGTAGGTCTGCGAGCAGTCGCCGTTGCCGGCGCCCACGAGGCCGGCGATGGCCCGGGCGTCGTCGGCCGCGTCGATGAGCACCTGCGTGCCCTCGTCCTTGGAGGTGAGGAGGTAGACGTTGTTGTCCATCTCGCTCACGGAGATCCGGCGAATCGTGACCTCGGTGAGGTCGGTGACCTCCGTCTTCGTTGCGATCATGAGGACGAAGGTACTCCCGAGTCACGGCACTCGCCAATCGCCGGCACACCGGCGGCCCGGACCATGGGCGAGCGGCGTCCCCCGGGCCCACCACGAGTGCTGCCGCCGGCTCGGAGGATCCGAGCGGTGTGTCCGACGGCACGGGCTCCGGGCTTGGTTTCTTCAGCCCACGCCGATAAAGTTGCGTGAGGCAACAAATCATCTGGGCAATCGGTGGCACCACGCCCGCGTCGTCGTCGACGCAGGACCCCGCGAGGAGCGGGGAGTGCCGACCGGGTGCCCCTTCGTCGTTGTCCAGCCTATTCCCGATCCCGGAGGAGCCCCTGTTGCCCGTCTCCCACGACACCGCCGTGGAGCTGGTGCGCGACCTGCTGGAGCTGCAGCGCGTCATGAAGCGCGTGACCAAGACCGACGCCGGCCCGCGCCGGCTCAACCCCACGGCGATCGCCCTGCTCTACTACCTCGACAGCAACGGGCCCCGCCGGGCCACCGTGATGGCCTCCGAGACCGGGCTCGGTCCCTCCGGGCTGAGCCGCCAGCTGGCCGTCCTCGACGAAGACGGACACGTGGAGCGCACCCCCGACCCCGACGACGGGCGCGCCGCGCTCGTCGCCATCACCGAGCGGGGCCGGGAACAGGTCCGGGCCGTGCTGGAGCAGGACGCCCAGCGTCTCGCCGCGCGGCTCGAGGGCTGGGACGAGGACCAGGCCCGCACCAGCCGTGGGGCCATCAACGAGATCACCACCGTCTTCCTGAGCTCCCTCGGCGTGGAGCGCACCACGTCCTGTCGGGGCCCGCGGCAACCGGGCCGCGCCGGGGAGGGCGGCGCCGACGGGGAGCACACCGGCCCGGAGCACACAGACCAGGGCCACGCAGACCGAGAGCACGAGGAGCAGACCGCACCATGACGTCACAGCAACCGACCGCCGCACCGGGTGGGGGGACCGGCGCCTCCCACAAGGAGGTCATGCGGGCCCTCACGGGGATCCTCTCGGTGTTCTTCATGGCGATGGTCACCCTCACGATCATCGGCACGGCCCTGCCCGTGATCATGGCCGACCTCGGCGGGGACCAGACGTCGCTGTCCTGGACGGTCACCGGCACCCTGCTCGCCAACGCCGCCACCACGCCCGTGTGGGGCAAGCTCGCCGACCTCTTCGACAAGAAGAAGCTGCTGCAGCTGTCCATCGTGATCTTCGTCCTCGGCTCGGCCATGGCCGGGCTGGCGCCGACCATCGAGTTCCTCATCCTGGCCCGCGTGGTCCAGGGCGTGGCCATGGGCGGCATCATGGCCCTGGCCATGACCATCATGGGCACGATCATCCCGCCCCGCGAGCGCGGCCGCTACGCCGGCTACATGGGTGCGGTCATGGCCGTGGCCACCTCTGCCGGCCCGCTGCTCGGCGGGCTGATCGTGGACCTCTTCGGCTGGCGCTGGGTGTTCCTCATCCCCGCTCCGCTGGCGGTCCTGGCGGCCGTGCTCGTGCACCGCACCCTGCGCATCCCGCCGCAGGCGCCCCGGAAGGTCAGCATCGACTGGCTCGGCATCGCGCTGCTGATCGTCTCGGCCTCCGCGCTGCTGCTGTGGGTGTCCCTAGCCGGCCAGCCGGGGATGTTCGAGTGGGTCTCGCCGACCTCGGCGGCCCTCGTCGCCGCCGCGCTCGTGGGCACCGTGCTGTTCGTGCTCGTGGAGCAGCGCGCCGCCGAGCCCGTCCTGCCCATCCGGGTGGTCACCGAGCGCACCACCGCGCTGGCCATCCTCGCGGCCATCGCCACCGGCGGGGCCATGTTCGCCTCGACCACCTACCTGGGCCAGTACTTCCAGCTGGGTCAGGGCTTCAGCCCCACCATGGCCGGGATGCTCATGCTCCCGCAGGTGTTCGGCTCCCTCGTGGGCGCCACGGTCGCCGGGCAGCTGATCACCCGCTACGGGCGGTGGAAGATCATCCTGGTGGTCGCCGCCGTGCTGATGTCCACGGGCCTGTTCCTCGCCGCGACGCTCACGCACGACACCCCGCTGTGGGCCGTGAGCGTCTTCATCTTCCTCGTGGGCCTCGGCATCGGCGCGCTGAACCAGAACCTGGTCCTGGCGGTGCAGAACACCGTGGGGCTCAAGGACATGGGCGCGGCGTCCTCCTCGGTCGCGTTCTTCCGCACCATGGGCGGCGCCGTGGCGGTCGCCGTGTTCGGCGCCCTCATGAGCTCCCACCTCGCCCGGCAGCTCGCCGAGAGCACCCGGGCCCGGGGCGGGGACCCCGCCGCCGTGGACTCCTCCACCATGGACCTGGAGTCGCTGCCCGCCTCCGTCGAGGGCGTGGTGCGCGAGGCCTACGGCACGGGCACCGGACTCGTCTTCCTGGTCGCCGCCGTCGCGTCCCTGGTGACCCTGCTCGCGGTGCTCCTCATCAAGGAGGTCCCGCTGCGCCGCACCGTGGACATCGTCGAGGTGGACCCCGCCACCGGCCGGCTCAAGGTCGTCACCCGCACCGTCGACGCCCGCGAGGTCCGCCGGCGGCAGCAGGCCGCGGCCGGCCCGGCCTCCGGGAAGGCCGCTCCGCACGCGGACGCCGCCACCCCCGCGCCGGAGGGCTCCTCCACCGGGAGAGCGGCCCGCGAGCTCGTCCGCGAGGACACCTCCACCGGCCCCGTGGACCGGGTGTGAACCCGCCCACGGACCCGGCCTCGATGTCCGAGCCCGGTACTAGAGTGGAGGGCGTGTCTGAGCCGATCCCCACGTCCACCCTGGTCATGAACCCGTCGACCGAGCCCTCCGAAGCCCTCGACGGGCCGGTGACCGCCACCGGGGCCCGGACCGCCCGCCGGTCCGACCTCACCGAGATCGTGGTGCAGGGGGCGCGCGAGCACAACCTCGACAACGTCTCGCTGAGCGTGCCGCGGGACGCCATGGTCGTGTTCACGGGGCTGTCCGGCTCCGGGAAGTCGTCGCTGGCGTTCGACACGATCTTCGCCGAGGGCCAGCGCCGCTACGTCGAGTCCCTGTCCTCCTACGCCCGGATGTTCCTGGGCCGGGTGGACAAGCCGGACGTCGACTTCATCGAGGGCCTGTCCCCGGCGGTGTCCATCGACCAGAAGTCCACCTCCCGCAACCCGCGCTCCACCGTGGGCACGATCACCGAGATCTACGACTACATGCGCCTCCTGTGGGCGCGCGTCGGCCACCCGCACTGCCCCGAGTGCGGCGAGGCGATCCGGAAGCAGACCCCGCAGCAGATCGTGGACCAGCTCCTCGAGATGCCGGAGACGACCCGCTTCCAGGTCCTCGCGCCCGTGGTGCGCGAGCGCAAGGGCGAGTTCATGGACCTCTTCCAGGAGCTCTCCGCGAAGGGCTTCTCCCGCGCCACCGTGGACGGCGAGACGGTCCAGCTCTCGGACCCGCCCAAGCTCAAGAAGCAGTTCAAGCACACCATCGAGGTGGTCGTGGACCGGCTCGTGGTCAAGGAGGGCATCCGCCAGCGCCTGACCGACTCCGTCGAGACGGCACTGGGCCTCGCCGAGGGGCGCGTCGTCGTCGAGCTCGTGCCCCGGTCGGACGAGGAGATCGCCCACCCCCTGGAGCTGCGCCGCCCGTTCTCCGAGAACCTCGCCTGCCCCAACGAGCACCCCCTGCAGGCCGACGAGATCGAGCCCCGGTCCTTCTCCTTCAACGCCCCGTTCGGCGCGTGCCCGGAGTGCGACGGCATCGGCTCGCGCCTCGAGGTCGACGAGGAGCTCGTGGTCCCCAACCCCGACCTGTCCCTCGTGGAGGGCGCGATCGCCCCGTGGTCGCTCGGCAAGGCCACCAGCGAGTACTGGAACCGCCTGCTCGCCGGACTGGGCCAGGAGCTCGGCTTCGACCTGGTCACCCCGTGGGGCAAGCTGCCCGCCAAGGCCCGCAAGGCGATCCTCGAGGGCAAGGACTACCAGGTCACCGTGGCCTACCGGAACCGGTTCGGCCGGGAGCGCCGCTACACCCAGGGCTTCGAGGGCGTGATCGGCTACATCAAGCGCAAGCACGCGGAGACGGAGTCGGACAACGCCAAGGACCGCTACGAGCAGTACATGCGCCAGGTGGCCTGCCCGGCCTGCGACGGCGCCCGGCTGAACCCGACCATGCTCGCCGTGACCGTGGGCGGGAAGAACATCGCCGAGACCACCCGCATGCCCATGCGGGACGCCCACGCGTTCTTCCGGGACCTGGAGCTCAGCACCCGGGAGACGAAGATCGGCGAGCAGGTGCTCAAGGAGATCCAGGCGCGCCTGACGTTCCTCGTGGACGTGGGCCTGGACTACCTCAACCTCGAGCGCGCCGCCGCGACGCTGTCCGGCGGCGAGGCCCAGCGCATCCGCCTGGCCACCCAGATCGGGGCCGGGCTGGTGGGCGTGCTCTACGTCCTGGACGAGCCCTCGATCGGCCTGCACCAGCGGGACAACCGCCGGCTCATCGGCACCCTCACCAAGCTGCGGGACATGGGCAACACCCTGATCGTGGTCGAGCACGACGAGGACACCATCCGCGAGGCCGACTGGGTCGTGGACGTCGGCCCCGGCGCCGGCGAGCGCGGCGGGCGCGTGGTGCACTCCGGGACCTACGAGGAGCTCCTGACCAACGAGGAGTCCATCACGGCGGACTACCTCTCCGGCCGCCGGGCCATCCGGGTGCCCGCGCAGCGGCGCGCGATCGACCGCAAGCGGATGCTCAAGGTCGTCGGCGCGCGGGAGAACAACCTGCGCGGCATCGACGTCTCCTTCCCGCTGGGGGTGCTGACCGCCGTGACGGGGGTGTCCGGGTCCGGGAAGTCCACGCTGGTCAACGACATCCTCTACACGGCGCTGGCCAACAAGCTCAACGGGGCCAAGCAGGTCCCCGGCCGGCACAAGCGGATCGACGGCGTGGACCAGCTCGACAAGGTGGTGCACGTGGACCAGAGCCCCATCGGCCGGACCCCGCGCTCTAACCCCGCGACGTACACGGGCGTGTTCGACCACATCCGCAAGCTCTTCGCCGAGACCCCGGAGGCCAAGGTGCGCGGCTACCAGGCCGGCCGGTTCTCCTTCAACGTCAAGGGCGGGCGCTGCGAGGCGTGCTCCGGTGACGGCACCATCAAGATCGAGATGAACTTCCTGCCTGACGTCTACGTCCCGTGCGAGGTGTGCAAGGGGGACCGGTACAACCGGGAGACCCTCGAGGTGCACTACAAGGGGAAGACGATCGCCGAGGTCCTGGCGATGCCCATCGAGGAGGCCGCCGAGTTCTTCAAGGCGTTCGGCCCGATCGCCCGCCACCTCAACACCCTCGTGGACGTCGGCCTGGGCTACGTCCGGCTCGGCCAGCCCGCCACGACCCTGTCCGGCGGCGAGGCCCAGCGCGTGAAGCTGGGCGCGGAGCTGCAGAAGCGCTCCAACGGCCGCTCCATCTACGTGCTGGACGAGCCCACCACCGGCCTGCACTTCGAGGACATCCGCAAGCTGCTGCTGGTGCTGCAGGGGCTCGTGGACAAGGGCAACACCGTGATGACCATCGAGCACAACCTGGACGTCATCAAGTCCGCCGACTGGATCGTGGACCTCGGCCCGGACGGCGGCTCCGGCGGCGGCCAGGTCGTGGCCGAGGGCACCCCGGAGCAGGTGGCGCGGAACACGGACAGCCACACCGGCCGGTTCCTCGCCGAGGTGCTCGGCGAGCGCTCCGTCCCCGCGGGGGCCGCCCGATGACCGCCCCCGTGGTGCTCTGGGACCTCGACGGCACCCTCCTGGACCCGGCCGGGGCCATCACCGGCGGCATCGCCCGCGCCCTGGCCGAGCACGGCCACGCCGTGCCCGAGGACCTGCGCCGGTTCGTGGGCCCGCCCGTGGGCTTCTCCCTGCGGACCTTCACCGACGTCCCGGAGGAGGAGATCCCGCGCGTTGTGGCCTCCTACCGGGCCCGCTACCGCACTGAGGGGCTCGCGCAGACCCGCGTCTACCCCGGGGTGGAGGAGCTCCTGGCGCGCCTGCACGGCGCCGGCGTGCGGATGGCCGTGGCCACCCAGAAGCCCGAGCCCACCGCCGAGCTCGCGGTCGAGAAGTTCGGGCTCGGCCGGTGGTTCGAGACCGTCTCGGGGGCCGCCGACGACGCCGCGACCGCCCCGCGCGACGGACAGGCCCACGACAAGCCGGCGATCATCGCCGAGGCCCTGCGCCGGCTCGGCGTGGACGCCCCGGACCCCGCGCGCACGGTGATGATCGGGGACCGCCGCTACGACGCCGAGGGCGCGGCCGCGCACGGGATCGACTGCCTGGGCGTCGCCTGGGGCTTCGCCGACGAGGGCGAGCTGGGGACCGGCTTCGCCGCCGTGGCCCGGGACGCCGCCGAGCTCGGGGAGCTGCTGGCCCGGTACACCGCCCCGGCCCCGACCGGCCGCTGAGGGGGACCGGACCGTGGCCGATCCGGAGAGCTACCGCCCCGCCCGCCAGGACATCCCGACCGCCCCCGGGGTCTACCGCTTCCGCGACGAGTACGGGCGCGTGGTCTACGTGGGCAAGGCCAAGAACCTGCGCAACCGCCTGAGCTCCTACTTCGCGCCCCCGCACGCCCTGAGCCCCAAGACCCGCGCCATGGTCACCACCGCGGCCGGCGTCGAGTGGACCGTGGTGGGCAGCGAGCTGGAGTCCCTGCAGCTCGAGTACACGTGGATCAAGGAGTTCAAGCCCCGGTTCAACATCGCCTACCGGGACGACAAGTCCTACCCCTACCTCGCCCTGACGATGGCCGAGTCCGTGCCCCGCGCCCAGGTGGTGCGGGGGGAGAAGAAGAAGGGCAACCGCTACTTCGGCCCCTACTCGCAGGCCTGGGCGATCCGCGAGACCCTCGACGCCCTGCTGCGCGTCTTCCCCGTCCGGACCTGCTCCAAGGGCGTCTACCGGCGCGCCGAGCAGTCCGGGCGCCCGTGCCTGCTGGGCTACATCGACAAGTGCTCCGCCCCGTGCGTCGGGCGGATCTCCGAGGAGGACCACTACGCCCTCGCGGAGGACCTGTGCCGCTTCATGGCCGGGCACGCGACCCCCTTCATTAAGGAGCTGCAGCGGCAGATGCAGGAGGCCGCCGCCGCCATGGACTTCGAGACCGCCGCCGCGCGCCGAGACGACATCGCCGCCCTGGAGAAGGCCTTCGAGCGCAACGCCGTGGTGCTCTCCGACAGCACCGACGCCGACTTCTTCGCGCTCGCCGAGGACGAGCTGGAGGCCGCCGTCCAGGTCTTCCACGTCCGGGGCGGCCGGATCCGCGGCCAGCGCGGCTGGGTCACGGAGAAGGTCGAGGAGGCCGACGGCGGACGGCTGCTCGAGCAGCTGCTCGAGCAGGTCTACGGCGACACCGCCGCCGACGCCGCCGAGAGCGCCCACGCCGCCGCGCCCCCGTCCCCGGGCGGGTCCAAGCACCGCCCCTCCGCGGAGCTCGCCTACCGGGAGGACGCCATCCCGCGCACCGTGCTGCTCTCCGAGCCCGCCGACAGCACCGACCGGCTCGAGGAGTGGCTCTCCGGGCTGCGCGGGTCCCGCGTCTCGATCGCCGTCCCGCAGCGCGGGGAGAAGGCGCACCTCATGGAGACGGTGCAGGAGAACGCCCGGCAGGCCCTGAAGCTGCACAAGTCCCGGCGGGCGGGCGACATCACCACCCGCTCCGCGTCCCTGCAGGAGCTGCAGGAGGCCCTCGACATCCCCGTGCCACTGATGCGCATCGAGTGCTACGACATCTCGCACGTGCAGGGGACCAACGTCGTCGCCTCCATGGTCGTCTTCGAGGACGGCCTGCCCAAGAAGTCGGACTACCGGAAGTTCTCGGTCACCGGCGAGGCCGCCCGGGACGACACCGCGTCCATGTACGACGTCATCTCCCGGCGGTTCCGCCGCCACCTCGAGGAGCAGGCCGAGCGGGAGGCCGCCGGGCCGCGCACCGGTCAGGTCGACGCCGGGGCCGAGGCCCCCGAACGGGCGCGGTTCGCCTATCCGCCCAGCCTCGTGGTGGTCGACGGCGGGCCCCCGCAGGTCGCCGCCGCCGCCCGGGCGCTGAGCGACCTCGGGATCGACGACGTCCACGTGGTCGGCCTCGCCAAGCGGCTCGAGGAGGTCTGGGTGCCTGACGACGAGTTCCCCGTGATCCTGCCGCGCGCGAGCCAGGGTCTGTACCTGCTCCAGCGGATCCGCGACGAGGCCCACCGCTTCGCCATCACCTTCCACCGCAAGAAGCGCTCCTCCGCCATGACGGTCTCCGTGCTCGACGAGCTGCCCGGGGTGGGCCCCGCCAAGCAGAAGGCGCTGCTGAAGCACTTCGGCTCCGTCAAGAAGCTCCGGGCGGCCCGGGTCGAGGAGCTCGAGCAGGTCCCCGGCTTCGGGCGGACCCTCGCCGAGAAGGTGGCCGCGGCGCTGCAGGCCTCGGACGCCGACGCCGCCCCGGCGGTCAACATGACCACCGGCGAGGTGCTCGGCTGAGCGAGGGCGCGCCGCCGGGGTCGCGGCGGCACCCCGCCGACTTCGTTAGGCTGGGGCGGGACCGCCGCGAGAGGCCGGCCACGACCGGTGCGCCGGGCGCGGAGCGGCGGGCACGGAGCACCAGGCGCAGGGCACCACGACGGGAGACGGAGCGGACATGAGCGAGCACACCGCCGGAGCGGACGTCGGGACGGCGGACGGGACGGACCACGCGAGGCCGACCAGCTCGGAGCTGCTCGTCGTGACGGGCATGTCCGGGGCCGGGCGCAGCACGGCCGCGAACGCCCTCGAGGACCTCGGCTGGTACGTGGTCGACAACCTGCCGCCGCAGATGCTGCACACCCTCGCGGACCTCGTCTCCCGGACCCCGCAGGCCCTGCCCAAGCTCGCGGTGGTCATCGACGTGCGCGGCAAGGCCCTGTTCAGCGACATGAAGGAGACGCTGGCCGCCCTCGAGGCGTCCGACGTCGACTTCTCGGTGCTCTTCCTGGACGCCGCCGACGAGGTCCTGGTCTCCCGCTACGAGCACCAGCGCCGGCCCCACCCGCTGCAGGCCGGCGGACGGATCCTCGACGGCATCCGCGCCGAGCGCGCCCTCCTGACGGACCTGCGGGAGTCGGCCGACGTGGTCCTGGACACCTCCGCGTTCAACGTGCACGCGCTGTCCCGGGCCGTGGCCGACCTGTTCTCCACGAACGGGCCCGTGGTCCTGCGCCTGACCGTGCTCAGCTTCGGCTTCAAGTACGGGGTCCCCGCCGACGCGAACTACGTGGCCGACGTCCGCTTCATCCCCAACCCGCACTGGGTCCCGTCGCTGCGCCCCCGCACCGGCAAGGACGACGAGGTCCGGGACTACGTCTTCCAGGACGAGGGCCCACGGCAGTTCGTGGACCGGTTCGTCGCCATGCTCGAACCCGTGTTCACGGGATACCGTACGGAGAACAAGCACTACGCCACCATCGCGATCGGCTGCACGGGCGGCAAGCACCGCTCCGTGGCCGTGAGCGAGGAGGTGGCCCGCAGGCTCGCCAAGCTGCCGCTCGTGACCGTCAACATCCAGCACCGGGACATGGGCCGGGAGTGACCGGCTCGCCCTCATCGCGATGGGACCCCCGATGACCCTTCCTCCCACCGGCGCCTTCCCCCGGCTGCCCCTCAGCAGCGGCGCCGATGTCGACCCCCACCACTCGCCGGACCCCTCCGCCCGGCGGCCCGGCGGCGTCAGCCCGTCCGTGGTCGCCCTCGGCGGCGGGCACGGGCTCTCGGCCAACCTCGCCGCCCTCCGCCGGATCACCCCCGTGCTCACGGCCGTGGTGACGGTCGCCGACGACGGCGGCTCCTCCGGCCGGCTGCGCGACGAGCTCGGCGTCCTGCCCCCGGGGGACCTGCGGATGGCGCTCGCCGCCCTGTGCGACGACTCCGAGTGGGGCCGGACGTGGCGCGACGTCATGCAGCACCGCTTCAGCTCCTCGGAGGGCCGCCCCACCACCCTCGACAACCACGCGCTGGGCAACCTGCTCATCGTCACGCTGTGGGAGCTGCTCGGGGACCCCGTCGCGGGACTCGAGTGGGCGGGCGCCCTGCTGGGCGCCCGCGGCCGGGTGCTGCCGATGTCCACGCAGCCGCTGGTCATCGCCGGCGACGTCCCCGGCGGCCCGTCCGGGGCAGGCGCAGCGGACCGCCCGGGGGAGGACGCCGCGGTGCGCACCGTCACCGGGCAGGCGGTCCTGGCCAAGCAGGCCGACGTCCGCAACGTCCGGCTCGTGCCCCCGGACGCCCCAGCCTGCCCGCAGGCGGTCGAGGCGGTCGGGCTCGCCGACTGGGTGATCATGGGGCCGGGCTCGTGGCACACGTCCGTGCTGCCGCACCTGCTGCTGCCCGAGCTGCGCGAGGCGATCTGCGGCTCCCGGGCACGCCGCTGCGTCACCCTGAACCTCTCGCCGGACACCGAGACGCGCGGCAAGACGGCCGCCGACCACCTGCGGGTCCTGCACGCCTACTGCCCCGAGCTGACCCTGGACGTGGTCCTGGCCGACCCCTCGGCCACCGAGGACGGCGCCGACCTCGAGGAGGTCGCCCGCGGCCTGGGCGCCGAGGTCTTCTACGCCGACGTCCGGGCGCACCCGGGCACCGCCGTGCACAACACGCTCCGGCTCGCGGCCGCCTACCAGGAGATCTTCGAGCGCCACCGCTGAGCACTCCGTCCGCCCCACCCCCACACACCCCCAGCATCCCCAGGAAAGGAACCGCGTGGCCCTGACGTCATCGGTGAAGGAAGAACTGTCCCGCCTCGAGATCAAGAGGTCCTCGGAGCGGCGCGCCGAGCTCTCCGCGCTGCTGCGCTTCGCGGGCGGGCTGCACATCGTCTCGGGGCGCATCGTCGTCGAGGCGGAGGTGGACCTCGGCGCCACCGCGCGCCGGGTGCGCCGCGCGGTCCACGAGGTCTTCGGCCACGACAGCGAGATCGTGGTCGTCTCCGGCGGGGGACTGCGGCGCGGCAGCTCCTACGTGGTGCGCGTCGTCGAGGACGGCGAGGCCCTCGCCCGCCAGACGGGACTGCTCGACTCGCGCGGGCGCCCCGTGCGCGGGCTCCCGCCCGCCGTGGTCAGCGGGGCGGTGGCCGACGCCGAGGCGGTGCTGCGCGGGGCCTTCCTCGCCCACGGCTCCCTCACGGAGCCCGGCCGCTCCGCCGCGATGGAGTTCACCTGCCCCGGCCCCGAGGCCGCCCTCGCCCTCGTGGGCGCGGCCCGCCGGCTCGGCGTCCTCGCCAAGGCCCGCGAGGTGCGCGGCGTGGACCGCGTGGTCGTCCGGGACGGGGACGCGATCGCCGCGCTGCTCACCCGGATGGGCGCCCACCAGACGCTCCTCCAGTGGGAGGACCGGCGGATGCGCAAGGAGGTGCGGGCCACCGCCAACCGCCTCGCCAACTTCGACGACGCCAACCTCCGCCGCTCCGCGCAGGCCGCCGTGGCGGCCGGGGCCCGGGTCGAGCGCGCCCTGGAGATCCTCGGCGACGAGGTCCCGGAGCACCTGCGGCAGGCGGGGGAGCTGCGGCTGTCCAACAAGCAGGCCAGCCTCGACGAGCTCGGCCGGCTCGCGGACCCCCCGCTCACCAAGGACGCCGTGGCGGGCCGGATCCGCCGGCTGCTGGCCATGGCGGACCGCCGGGCGGAGGAGCTGAACCTCCCCGGCACCGAGGCCGGTGTCGCCGCTGAGGTTTTGCCCTCCTGAGCGGGACGCGCCGGCGCGGCTCCTCGGGGCCGCGCCGGTGGAGTCGACGGCCTCTGCGTGGGTTTCCGAGGGTCCGCGTCCCCGGATGTGGGTTTGTGTTGGTTTAGCGATGGATACCGGGTGAATCTTTCATGACCCCAAGACATCCCAGGGATAACCACGTAGAATAGGACCTGGTTCAACGATCCAGACCCGACCAACACAGGAGAACCCAGTGACCATTCGAGTGGGCATCAACGGCTTCGGACGCATCGGACGCAACTTCCTCCGCGCGGCGCGCGAGCAGGGCGAGAACATCGAGGTCGTGGCCGTGAACGACCTGACGGACCCGGAGGCCCTGGTCCACCTCTTCAAGTACGACTCCATCATGGGCCGGTTCCCGGGCGAGGTCACCCTCAACGGCGACACCATGAGCGTCGACGGCCACGAGGTCAAGTTCCTCGCCGAGCCGGACCCCGCCAAGCTGCCCTGGGGCGAGCTCGGCGTGGACGTCGTCGTCGAGTCGACCGGCCGCTTCACCAACGGCTCCAAGGCCAAGGCCCACCTGGACGGCGGCGCCAAGAAGGTCGTCCTGTCCGCCCCCGGCAAGGAGATCGACGGCACGTTCGTGCCCGGTGTCAACCTCGACACCTACGACGCCGCCTCGATGAACATCGTCTCCGCGGCCTCCTGCACCACGAACTGCCTCGCCCCCATGGCCAAGGTCCTCAACGACGCGTTCGGCATCGAGCACGGTCTGATGACCACCATCCACGCCTACACCGCGGACCAGAACCTGCAGGACGGCCCGCACAGCGACCTGCGCCGCGCCCGTGCCGCCGCCCTCAACATGGTGCCGACCACCACCGGTGCCGCCGCCGCCGTGGGCCTCGTGCTGCCCGAGCTCAAGGGCAAGCTGGACGGCTTCGCCGTGCGCGTCCCCGTGCCCACCGGCTCCGTCGTGGACCTCACCTTCGACGCCCAGAAGGAGGTCACCGTCGAGTCGGTCAACGCCGCCATGAAGGAGGCCGCCGAGGGGTCCATGAAGGGCATCGTCAAGTACACCGAGGACCCCATCGTCTCCTCGGACATCCAGGGCGACAGCATCTCCACGATCTTCGACGCCCCGCTGACGAAGGTCATCGGCAACCAGGTCAAGGTCATCGCCTGGTACGACAACGAGTGGGGCTACACCTCCCGCCTCGTCAACGTCGTCTCCCACGTCGGCGGGCAGCTCTGACACCGCGGCCGCGCGACGCCGCCGGGGTAGGGTGAGTGACATGGCTCATGCACTTGACGAACTCATCGCCGACGGCGTCGCCGGGCGCCGCGTCCTGGTCCGCTCCGACCTGAACGTCCCCCTGGACGGCTCCACCGTGACCGACGACGGGCGCGTCCGCGCGTCCCTGCCGGTCCTGGGAAAGCTGGCCGACGCCGGGGCCCGCGTCATCGTGATGGCGCACCTCGGCCGGCCCAAGGGACAGGTCGACCCGAAGTACTCGATCGCCCCCGCCGCGCGGAAGCTGGCCGAGCTGGCCGACTTCCCCGTGACGGTCGCCTCCGACGTCGTCGGGGAGGACGCCAGGGCCAAGGCCGAGGCCCTCGCCGACGGCGAGGTGCTCGTGATCGAGAACGTGCGCTTCGACCCCCGCGAGACCTCGAAGGACGACGCCGAGCGCGGCGCCTTCGCGGACGAGCTCGCCGCGCTCACGGGCGAGAACGGGGCCTACGTCGACGACGCCTTCGGCGCGGTGCACCGCAAGCACGCCTCCGTGTTCGACATCGCCCACCGGCTCCCGGCCTACCTGGGCGACCTCGTCAAGCGCGAGCTCGACGTGCTCACCAAGGTCGTCTCCGCCCCCGAGCGGCCCTTCGTGGTGGTCATGGGCGGGTCCAAGGTCTCCGACAAGCTCGCGGTGATCGAGAACCTCATCGGCAAGGCCGACTCCCTGCTCATCGGCGGCGGCATGGTCTTCACGTTCCTCGCCGCGCAGGGGCACTCCGTGGGCGGGTCCCTGCTGGAGCGGGACCAGATCGGGACGGTCAAGGACTACCTCGAGAAGGCCTCCGCGGCCGGGACCGAGATCGTCCTGCCCGTGGACATCGTCTACGCGGCCGAGTTCGCCGCGGACGCCGCGCACGAGGTGCGCCCGGTCGACGCCATCGAGGACGGCGAGATCGGCTCCACCGGCCTCGGCCTGGACATCGGCCCCGAGTCCGCGAAGCTGTTCGCCGAGCGGATCCGCGGCGCGAAGACCGTGTTCTGGAACGGCCCGGCGGGCGTGTTCGAGATGGAGGCCTTTGCCGGGGGCACCCGGGCGGTCGCCGAGGCCGTCGTCGCCTCGGACGCGATGAGCGTCATCGGCGGCGGCGACTCCGCCTCGGCCGTGCGCAACCTCGGGTTCTCCGACGACCAGTTCGGGCACATCTCCACCGGCGGCGGCGCCTCCCTCGAGTTCATCGAGGGCAAGGAGCTGCCCGGGGTCGTGGCCCTGGGCGCCTGACCCGCACGCTCCACCACCGCGCCGGGGGCGCCCCGGAGCCGCACGCCCCGGGGTGCCCCCGGCGCCCATCGCACCACTGCCGAACCGCACGACGAGCGGCGCACCCGCCGCGGACAGGAGTCCCCGATGACCTCCCAGACCAACGGACAGTACGACCGCACGCCGCTGATCGCCGGCAACTGGAAGATGAACATGGACCACGCCCAGGCGATCACCCTGCTGCAGAAGCTCGCGTGGACCCTGGACGACGCCAAGCACGACTACGCCCGCGCGGAGGTGGCCGTCTTCCCGCCGTTCACCGACCTCCGCTCCGTCCAGAGCCTCGTGGACGGTGACGACCTCCGCGTCGTCTACGGGGCCCAGGACCTCTCCGACAAGGACTCCGGCGCCTACACCGGCGACATCTCCGGGCAGTTCCTGGCCAAGCTCGGCTGCACCTACGTGCTCGTGGGCCACTCCGAGCGCCGCACCGTCCACGGCGAGTCCGACGAGCTGTGCAACGCCAAGATCGCCGCCGCCCACCGCCACGGCCTGGTCCCCGTGCTGTGCGTGGGCGAGGGCCTGGAGGTCCGGCAGGCCAGCGAGCACGTCGCCTTCACGCTCGAGCAGCTGCGCGGCTCCATCGCCGGTCTCGAGGCGGACCGGGTGGCCGAGCTCGTGGTGGCCTACGAGCCCGTCTGGGCGATCGGCACCGGCGAGGTCGCCGGCCCCGAGGACGCCCAGGAGATGGCCGCCGCCATCCGTGCCGAGCTCGCCGGGCTCTACGACGCCGAGACGGCCGCGAAGACCCGCGTCCTCTACGGCGGTTCCGCGAAGGCCGCCAACGCGGGCTCGATCCTCAAGGGCAAGGACGTCGACGGCGTCCTCGTCGGCGGCGCCAGCCTCGACGCCGAGGAGTTTGCTAGCATTGCCAGGTTCGAGCAGCACCTCGTGACCGACTGATCACGACCCCCTGACCGTCCGCGCCGTCCGGGCGCGGCTGCTCGACGGACACACCGAGGGAAGGCCCCAGTGGATATTCTGCAGAACGTGCTCCTGGCGATCATCGTGCTCACGAGCCTCCTGGCCGTCCTGCTCGTGCTCCTCAACAAGGGCAAGGGCGGAGGTCTCTCCGACATGTTCGGCGGCGGCATGACGCAGTCCCTCAACACCTCCGGCGTGGCGCAGAAGAACCTGGTCCGGCTCACCACCACCACGGCCGTGGTGTGGGCCCTGTCGATCGCGGCCTACGCGCTGACCATGCGCTTCGCCGAAGCGGCCGTCTGAGCCGACCGCTCTCCGCACGACCCCGGTCTCCCGGCCGGCCACGGACCATCGTGGTCGGCCGGGAGGCCGGGGTCGTCCGCGCTGTGGGGCTGCTGCACGCTCCCGGTCTCGAGGACGCCGCCGTGGGGGACACGGCGGCGCCGGGGGATTCGGCCCCGCATGCGGGATCAGCGCCCGTACTGGACTCGCAACGAGGCGTCGTCGGGCAGCACCACCACGGTGCCCTCCTCGACCGACCACCCTTCGTGGAGGAAGAAGTACCGTTCCCCGCTGACCGAGAGCAGGCGCAGCCCGTCGTAGCGGTACAGCGGGGCCCCGTCCGTGCCCAGTTCGTGCGTCGTGACTCCCGGGACGTCCAGGCCCAGTGGCTCCTCGCTGTAGACCTGCGCCCGGGGCAGCCACGACAGGTTCACCTCGAGCGCCTCCGCCAGACCCCTTCCGCGGGCCTCGGCGAAGGTGGAGGTGCCCCAGAAGAGCAGCAGGGCCACGAGGACCAGGAGCAGTGTCGCCTCGACGGCCTGCTGCTCGGCGGGCCGCTGAGGACCGTCGCCGGCAGCGGCGTAGCGGCGGATGCGGACAGCCCACGCGGACACGAGCACGCCGACGGTGATGAGGTACGGAGCGTACAGCGGGCTGTACACGCGTTCGGCGAACAGCAGGACGACCATCAGGCCGATCAGCGCCACCGCGCCGACCAGGGCCGCCCGTGGCAACGTGGTCGACAGTCTGCCGGCCGCTCCCCGGTCGACGCGTCTCCGCAGGATCCGGTCCAGCCAGACCCACACCATGCCCAGAGCGACCAGGAGCAGCAGCGGAAGGTAAAGGGCACTGATGCTCAGCAGCGCGAAGTCCCGCGTGGTGTAGCCGAACAGGTTGACGTGCAGTCCCATCCACTCGGCCTGCGCCTTCGCGCGGGCCCAGCCGAAGTAGAACACCAGGGCGGTGACCACAGTGGCCGGCGGTCCGATGACGGACACGTAACCCAGGACCTGCGACCACACAGAGCCGGTCCGTGCAGCGGCCTCCGTCATGGTTCCCGCCCGCTACCGCAGCAGCGGCGGCCCGTCAGGGGCCGGGAGCCGGACATGTCGTCGCTCCCGGGGCGTAGTCCAGGGAGACCGTGCTCCGGGCCGGGTCCTCGAGAGCGTAGCCGGAGCCGGAGAGTACGACCGGTACCGAACCGCCCGCCTCCGGGTCGGGTGCCGGAGGCGCCACGAACAACGGGCCGGTCGAATCCCACTGGATCGGCACGGAAGCCGAGCCCACGATGACGAACTGCACGCTGCCCACGGGCAGAGCCCGGTCCTGCACGTTGCCGCGCAGGTGGACGGCCACGCCTCCGCACGTCGGAACGAGCAGTGAGGATTCGCCGGCTTCGTCCGGTGCAGATGCGAGACCCGTGACGGACAGGGGACAGGCGGTGCCCGGCGTGTCGACGAGCACGGGCACGACCTCGGGGTATTCCTCGTGGAACTGCACCAGGCGCTGCAGCATGGCGACCGCGGCAACGTCGTGACAGCTCTCCGGGGGCGGGGCGGCAGCCAGTGCCGCCGCCCCCTGGGACCAGAGAGCCTCGTCGTTGGTCATGGCGGCCCGGCACAGCAGGGAGGCGGCGTCCTGGGCGCTCGCCCCGGCCAGGCTGTCGTGGTCGCACGTGCCGGCGCGCAGTGCCACGTACCATTCCGGTTCCCCGGGACCGACGGGTCCGATCGGCAGTCCGCCGATCACGGGAGCGACGCGGGGAGGTGCCGAGGTGCTGCCGGCGCCACCCGTCCCATCGCCGTTGGTCCCGCCGCCGGGATCGGCACCGTCGGATCCTCCGTCTCCCGGACCGCCGTCCGCACGCCCGGTGGCGTCCTCGGGTTCGGGCAGGCCGGTGGAGCCGTCCGAGGTCTGCGCGGAACGGTCCGCACCCGGCTCGGTGGTCTGCTCGGCCGCAGGGGATCCGTTCCCCGTCTCGGCGTTGTCCTCAGGTCCTCCCCGGCCGCACCCCGTGATCACGACAAGGGCGCCGGCGGCCAGGACGGTGCTCACGCGTACGGGACGTGATGAGAACATGGCCTCACCGCCTGTCCGCGATCGTGCGGATGTCGCGGTCGATGCGCAGGATCTCCATGACCATGGGCCCCGTTCTCTTCACCGGTCGCCCGGGTGCCGTGGCGTCGTCACCGAGCATGACGCCACGGGCGTCACTCGGGCGTGACTACCGTCCAGTCACGCGCGGTGTCTCGCCTGGGCGGCTCCGCCGTCGAGGGCGTCCTGGGTGACGAGCAGCAGCGTCTCCTCGCTCCCGCGCACCCCCGCGCCGGGCGTGCGCTCGAGCGGGGCGCCGCCGCGGACGGCCGCGACCGCCTCGGCCTTGTCCGCCCCGGCCACCAGGAACCAGACCCGCCGCGCGCCGTTGATCATCGGCAGCGTCATGGTCACCCGCTCCGGCGGGGGCTTGGGGGAGTCCTGCACGCCCAGCACCGTGGCGTCCGCCTCGTGCACGTGCGGGCGCCCCGGGAACAGGGAGGCCACGTGGCCGTCGGGGCCCAGACCCAGCAGCGAGAGGTCGAACCGGGGGAAGGACTCCGTCCGGTGCTCCGCGTCGGCGGCCGCGGCCAGCTCGCGCCGGTAGTCGAACGCGGCGTCCTCGGCGGTGTCGAAGTCGTCCGAGCTGCCCATGAAGTGCACCCGGTCCGGGTTCAGGGCCAGGGCCCCGTCCACGGCCTCGGCGGCCTGGACGCAGTTGCGGTCGGCGCTGTCGCCGGCCACGAAGCGCTCGTCCGACCACCACACGTCGACCCGGGACCAGTCGACCTCGTCCCGGCGGCCGGAGGCGGCGAGCGCCGCGAGGACCGCGGTGCCCATGCTCCCGCCGGTGAGCACGAGGCTCGCCTCCCCGCGCTCCTCCTGCGCCGCCACGACCACGTCGAGGACCCGCTCCGCGGTGTCCGCGGCGAGCGACTCCTTGTCCGGGTGGGCGACGGTCTCCAGCTCGGCGCTCATGCGCGCTCCTCTCCGGGGATGCTGACGGACGGCTCGGCGACCGGGGCCGCATCGGGCTCCGGCGGCTCGGCGACCGGCTCCGCGTCGGTTTCGGCGACCGGCTCCGCGACGTCGACGGGCGTCGTCCGCGCGGAGGGCTCCAGCGACGGGCGGCCTCCGCCGTGCTCGGCCAGGAACCGTGCGGCCCCGGGGGTCAGCTCGCCGGCCGTGTCCACGATCTGCGCGATCCGCACGTCCCGCAGACCCGTGGTGACGACCTCGCCGTAGACCTCGTCGGGGTCCAGGCGCCGGAGCTCCTCGGCGATGCAGGCGTTGAGGTCCCGCACGGGCATGGCGATCTGCTGGTCGGGCTGGCCCGGCTGCCGCAGCATCGCCACGGACCGTCCCGGGCGCTCGAGCACTATCTCCCCGTCGTCCCGGACGAGGGTCACCCGGTCCAGGCGGCGGGTACCGGGGTTGTTGACCAGCGTCACCTCGGCGTCGAGCCGGGTGCCCAGCCACACGCCGAGCAGCACCACGCTGGGAGAGCGGCCGCACCCCTCGACGACGACCTCGCGCACGGGCGCAGGCTCGGCCTGGTCCAGGACCGCCGCCAGCTGGATGCGCCAGTTGGTCACCCGCGTCCAGGCGAGATCCGTGTCGCCGGGCACGTACCGGCTGCTGAGCTCCGCGAGCGTCTCGTAGGCGTCGTCGCTGCGCGCCGAGTCCGTGATCCGGCGGTGGGCGATCCCGGCGATCGACGACGTGTGGGGCGAGGGCGGGGGCACCTGGTGCGGCCACCAGGCGACGATCGGGGCGTCCGGCAGCAGCAGAGCGGAGAACAGGGTCTCCGTGGGCTCGGCGAGGTCGCCGTAGCCGTGCAGCAGGATGACCTCGGAGGCGCCCGCGTCACCGCCCATGCGCAGCTGGGCGTCGAGCCGGGTGCTCTCGGCCTGGGAGTGCGCCACGTGCACGAGGATCCGGCACGGGTGCTCGTGGCTCGCGAAGTTCGCGGCCTCCAGCGCGGCCTCGGAGTGCCCGGCCTCCGCCAGGATCACGAGCGTGAGGACCCGGCCGAGCGTCACGACGCCGTGCTGGTCCCGCAGCTGGCTCAGCTTCTTGTCGATGGCCGAGGTGGTGGTGTTCTCCATCGAAACGATCACGGTCGCCTCCAGACGCGTCCGTCGCGGGCCAGCAGCTCGTCGGCGGCGGCGGGTCCCCAGGACCCCGGCGCGTACGGCTCCGGCATGATCTGCTGCTCTGCCCAGCACTCCTCGAAGGGGTCGAGGATCCGCCAGGACAGCTCGACCTCCTCGTGGTCGGGGAACAGCGGCGGTTCCCCGAGCAGCACGTCGAGGATCAGACGCTCGTAGGCCTCCGGGCTGGACTCGGTGAACGAGTGGCCGTAGCCGAAGTCCATGGTCACGTCCCGGATCTCCGACTGGGTGCCGGGCACCTTGGAGCCCAGCCGGATGGTCACGCCCTCGTCGGGCTGGATCCGGACCACGATGACGTTCTGGCCCAGGTCCTCGTGCCCGTTGTCCCCGAAGAGCAGGTTGGGGGAGTTCTTGAACTGCACCGCGATCTCGGTCACCCGACGGCCCAGGCGCTTGCCGGCCCGCAGGTAGAACGGCACGCCCGCCCACCGGCGGTTGTTGATGTCCAGGCGCAGCGCCGCGTAGGTCTCGGTCCGGGAGTCGGCGGGGATGTCCTGCTCCTCGAGGAAGGCCCGCACACGCTCACCGCCCTGCAGCCCGGAGTCGTACTGGCCGAGCGCCGAGTGCGCCGCCAGGTCCTCGGGGACGACGACGGAGGCCAGCACCTTCGCCTTCTCCGCGCGCATGTGGTGGGCCTGGAAGGACAGCGGCTCCTCCATGGCGGTGAGGGCCAGCAGCTGCAGCAGGTGGTTCTGGATGACGTCGCGGGCCGCGCCCACGCCGTCGTAGTAGCCGGCGCGGGAGCCGATGCCGATGTCCTCGGCCATGGTGATCTGCACGTGGTCCACGAACTGCGCGTTCCACAGGGGCTCGAACATCTGGTTCGCGAAGCGCAGCGCCAGGATGTTCTGCACCGTCTCCTTGCCCAGGTAGTGGTCGATGCGGAACACCGAGTCCGCCGGGAACACGCGCTCCACGATGGCGTTGAGCTCCTGCGCGGACTCGAGGTCGTGGCCGAAGGGCTTCTCGATGACCACACGGCGCCACCCGGAGGCGTTCTCGTGCTGGGCCAGGCCGTGGTCGGCGAGCTGCTGGCAGACCGTCTCGAACGCCTTGGGCGGGATCGAGAGGTAGAACGCGTGGTTGCCGCGCGTCCCGGAGTGCACGTCGAGCTCCTTGAGGGTGGACTTGAGCGCCTCGTAGGCCTTGTCCTCGTCGAACTCCCCGCGCACGAACCGGACGCCGGAGGCGAACTGCCGCCACACGTCCTCCTGGAACGGGGTGCGGGCGTGGGCCTCGACGGACTCGCGCACCACCTCCCGGAACTGCTCGTGGGACCAGTCGCGGCGGCCGAAGCCGACGAGCGCGAAGGACGGCGGCAGCAGCCCCCGGTTCACGAGGTCGTACATCGCCGGCAGCAGCTTCTTCTTCGCGAGGTCTCCCGTCACGCCGAAGAGCACGAGCGCCGACGGGGCGGCGACCCGCACGAGCCGCCTGTCCCTCGGGTCCCGCAGGGGATTGCGGGCGTTGTTGTCTGGCAACGGAACTCCTTCACGTCTTCGCGGGGCCGTGGCACCCACGGGGCCTGCACACGCAACGGTCGGCGCGGGGACTCCCGCGCCGACCGTGGCGTGCTCCCATTCTAGGTCAGCGGTCCGGTCGCTCCGACCGGGTCAGCCGCCGACGGCGTCGACGGCCTGCCGCAGCCGCGCCACGCCCGCGGCGCGGTCCGCGAGCCGCAGCCGGAGCACGGGCCGCCCGTGGTCGGCGAGGACCTGGGCGTCCCCGTCGGCCTGGGCCGAGATGAGCTCGCCGAAGCTGAACGGGCTGTCGGGGATGTCGAGGTCCGTCTCCGAGGCGGCGGTGATCTGCAGGTACACGCCCTCCGCCGGTCCGCCCTTGTGGTACTGGCCGGTGGAGTGCAGGAACCGCGGGCCCCAGCCGAAGGTCACGGGCCGGCCGGTGACCCGGGCGAGGACCGGGCGGACGCTCTCCAGCTCCGCCCACGCGAGCCGGTCGAAGTACGCCTGCACGGACAGGTAGCCGGTCTCCGGCAGCTGCGCGAGCAGCCTGGCCAGCGCCTCCTCGACCGTCTGCGCCCCGTCGAGCAGCTCCTGCGCGCCGCGGATCTCCACGGGACCGTCCACGACGTCCGCGGCGGTCGGCTGCGGCTTGTCCTCGAGCAGGGCGCGGGTGGCGTTCTTGGCGGACTCCACGTCGGGCTGGTCGTACGGGTTGATGCCGAGCAGCCGCCCGGCCGCCGCGGTGGCGACCTCCCACAGCATGAGCTGGGCGCCGAGGGAGCCGGAGACCCGCACGACGTCGCCCTCGGGGGCCTGCTCGTCGTCCACGCCGACGAGCTCCACCACGAGGACGTCGGCCGCCCCCGAGGAGGCCTCCGGGACGTCACCGGCGCCGGCGACGACGGGCAGCACGCCCTTGCCCTCCTTGCCGGTGGACTCCGCGATCAGCTGCTCCGCCCAGTCGGCGAACCCCGCGATCCCGGAGCCCAGGTCCTGGAACACGAGCTTGTTCCGCAGCGGCTGGGTACCGCCGAGGGCGGCGCCCAGGTGCAGGCCGGGGTTGTCCTCGGCGTCCTCGCGCAGCACCTCGCCGGCCTCGTCGGCGTCGTCGAGCAGCGCCCCGACGTCCACGCCGGCCAGTCCGGAGGGGACCAGGCCGAAGGCGGTCAGCGCGGAGAAGCGCCCGCCCACGGTCGGGTCGGCGGTGAAGACCCGGCGGTAGCCGGCCTCCCGCGCGGACGCCTCCATGGGCGAGCCGGGATCGGTGACCACCACGATGCGCGAGGCGGCGTCGATGCCGGCGTCCTCGAACGCCCGGGCGAAGACCCGGCGCGCCGAGTCGGTCTCCACGGTGGAGCCGGACTTGGAGGAGACCACGATCGCGGTGCGCTCGAGGCGGTCGGCGAGGGCCGCGCCCACCATCTCCGGGTCCGTGGAGTCGAGCACGAACAGCTCGACCCCGGCGGTCCGGGTGATCACCTCGGGGGCGAGGGAGGACCCGCCCATGCCCGCGAGAACGAACCGGTCCACGCCCTCCGCCGCGAACTCCTCGCGCAGCGCGGTGATCTCGGCGACGAGCGGGCGGGAGACCTCGGCGGCCTCCACCCAGCCCAGCCGCTTGGCGGACTCGTCCTCGGCCGCGGCCCCCCACAGGGTGGGGTCCTGGGCGAAGAGCTTCGAGGCGAACCTGTCGCCCACCAGCGCGGGCACGTGCCGGTCGACGGCCTCGCGGGCCGCGCCGGAGGTCTGGACGGACAGGGAGCTCATGGGTTCTCCTTCGGGTGGGGCAGCACGGACGGAACTCGGGTCAGGACGGGGCGGGCTCAGCGGGCGTTGTCGAGGGCGGCGCGCACGGTGTCGAGCAGCTCCGTCCAGGAGTCCTCGAACTTGGTGAGCCCCTCCGCCTCGAGCTGGGCGACGACGTCGTCGTAGGACACCCCCACGCCGGCGATCCGGTCCAGGAGCTCGTTGGACTCCGCGTAGGTGCCGGTGACGGTGTCCCCGGTGACCTCGGCGTGGTCGAACGTGGCCTCCAGGGTCTTCTCGGGCATGGTGTTCACGGTGTTCGGGGCGACCAGCCCGGTCACGTACAGGGTGTCCGGCAGGGACGGGTCCTTGACCCCGGTGGAGGCCCACAGCGGGCGCTGCGGGTTCGCCCCGGCCGAGGCCAGCCGCTCCCAGCGCTCGGTGGTCAGGGCGTCCTCGTAGATCTGGTAGGCGAGCCGGGCGTTGGCCAGACCGGCCTGGCTCTTGAGCGCGGCCGCCTCGTCGGTGCCGATCGCGTCCAGGCGCTTGTCGACCTCGGAGTCCACCCGGGAGACGAAGAAGGACGCCACGGAGTGGATGCCGGCCAGGTCCTTGCCGTTCTCGAGCGCCTGCTCCAGGCCCAGCTGGTAGGCGTTGATGACCGCGCGGTACCGCTCGAGGGAGAAGATCAGCGTCACGTTGACGGAGATCCCCTCGGCGATGGTCGCGGTGATCGAGGGCAGGCCGGCCTCGGTGGCGGGGATCTTGATCAGCGCGTTGGGGCGGTTGATGGTCTGGGACAGCCGCTGGGCCATGGCCGCGGTCGCCTCGGCGTCCTGGGCCAGGCGCGGGTCCACCTCGATGGACACCCGCCCGTCCACGCCCTGGGTGGCCTCGTGGACCGGGGCGAAGAGGTCGCAGGCATCGCGCACGTCGTCGGTGGTGATGGCCAGCACCGCCTCGTCCACGTCCGTGCCGGCGGCGGCGAGCTCCTTGACCTGGTCCTCGTAGGCATCGTGCTTGGCCAGTGCGGCGGCGAAGATCGTTGGGTTCGTGGTCACGCCCACGACGTCCTTCTCGTCGATCAGCCGCTGCAGCCCGCCGGAGGTCAGGCGTTCGCGGGACAGGTCGTCGAGCCAGATCGAGACGCCGGCGGCGGAGAGCTTCTGGGTGGGGGTGGTCATGTTCGTGTCAGTCCTCGTGCTCGGGGGAAAGGGATCGGTCGGTGCGCGCCGAGGCTCAGCGGCCCACGGAGGCGGTGGCCTGCGCGGCGGTCAGGGACTCCTGGGCGGCGGCGGTGACGGCCTCGGCGGTGATGCCGAACTCGCGGTAGAGGGTCTCGTAGTCGGCGGACTCCCCGAAGTGCTCCAGGGACACGGCCCGCCCGGCGTCGCCGAGCAGGTCCCGCCAGGACATGGCGACCCCGGCCTCCACGGACACGCGGGCCTTCACGGCCGCCGGCAGCACGGACTCGCGGTAGTCGGCGTCCTGGGCGTCGAACCACTCCCGGCACGGCATGGACACCACCCGGGCGGCCACGCCCTGCTCCTTCAGCTGCTCGCGGGCCTCGACGGCCAGGGAGACCTCGGAGCCGGTGCCGATCAGGATCACGTCCGGGGTGCCCTCGGTGTCGGCCAGGACGTAGCCGCCGCGGGCGACCCCCTCGGCGGAGGCGAACTTCTCGCCCTCGGCCTCGGGGTGGAGGTCCGCCCGGGCGAAGGTGGGCACGTTCTGGCGGGTCAGCGCGATCCCGGCCGGGCCGTGCCGGTTCTCCAGCATCGTCCGCCAGGCGATCGCGGTCTCGTTGGCGTCGGCCGGGCGCACCACGTCGAGCCCGGGAATGGCGCGCAGGGCGGAGAGCTGCTCCACGGGCTGGTGGGTGGGTCCGTCCTCACCGAGGCCGATGGAGTCGTGGGTCCACACGTAGATCGAGGGGACCTTCATCAGCGCACCCAGGCGCACGGCGGGGCGCTGGTAGTCGGAGAAGATGAGGAACGTCCCGGAGAACGCCCGGGTCTGCGAGGACATGGTGATGCCGTTGACGATCGCCGCCGCGGCGTGCTCGCGGATGCCGAAGTGCAGCACCCGCCCGTAGGGGTTGCCGGTCCACTTCGCGGTGGAGCGCGCCTCCGGGATGAAGGAGGGCGCGGACTCGATGGTGGTGTTGTTGGAGCCGGCCAGATCCGCGGAGCCGCCCCACAGCTCCGGGAAGGTGTCGGCGATCGCGTTGATCACCTTGCCCGAGGCCGAGCGGGTGGCGACGTCCTTGCCGGCCTCGAAGACCGGGAACGCCTCGGCGTAGTCCTCCGGGAGCTCCTCGGCGCGGATCCGGTCGTAGAGCTTCGCGCGCTCGGGGTTGGCCTCCCGCCACGCGGCGAAGTCCTGCTCCCACTGCGCACGGACCTGGCCCATCGAGTCCTGGATGGAGCGGGTGTGGGCGAAGACCTCGTCCTCGACCTGGAAGGACTTCCCGGGGTCGAAGCCGAGGATCTCCTTGGTGGCGGCGACCTCCTCGGCCCCGAGCTTGGAGCCGTGGATGCCCCCGGTGTTCTGCTTCTTGGGCGCCGGGTACCCGATGATCGTGCGCAGCGCGATCAGCGAGGGCCTGGTGGTCTCGGCCTTGGCCGCGCGGATCGCCGCGTAGAGCTCCTCGACGTCCTCGACGTAGTCGCCGGTCTTCGTCCAGTCGACCCGGTTCACGTCCCAGCCGTAGGCCTCGTACCGCTTCAGCACGTCCTCGGTGAACGCCACGTCGGTGTCGTCCTCGATGGAGATGTGGTTCTGGTCGTAGATCACCACGAGGTTGCCCAGTTCTTGCACCCCGGCCAGCGAGGACGCCTCGGAGGTCACGCCCTCCTGGAGGTCCCCGTCGGAGGCGATCACGTAGACGGTGTGGTCGAAGACGGACTCGCCCGCCGGGGCCTCGGGGTCGAACAGGCCGCGGGTGTAGCGCTGGGCGTAGGCGAAGCCCACGGCGGAGGCGAGGCCCTGGCCGAGCGGGCCGGTGGTGATCTCCACGCCGGTGGTGTGCCGGTACTCGGGGTGGCCCGGCGTCTTCGAGCCCCAGGTCCGCAGGGACTCGATGTCCTCGAGCTCCATCCCGTAGCCCGAGAGGAACAGCTGCAGGTACAGCGTCAGGGAGGTGTGCCCGGGGGAGAGGACGAACCGGTCCCGGCCGGTCCACCGGTCGTCGGTGGGGTCGTGCCGCATCACCTTCTGGAAGAGCAGGTACGCCGCGGGGGCCAGGGACATCGCCGTGCCGGGGTGGCCGTTGCCGACCTTCTCCACCGCGTCCGCGGCCAGCACCCGCACCGTGTCCACGGCACGCCGGTCCAGCTCGGTCCAGGTCAGCTTCTGATCGAGTTCGGTCGCCAAGATTCGGGGCCCTTTCCATTGGGGTCCGCTGCCGTGCGCAGCGGGCGCCGGTCACCGACCGGCGGTTTGGGTCCAGCTTAGGTCACGCGCATTTCGGCCGTGTGACCGACGGCACCGGCCCGGGGGGCCCCGGAGGTCTTTCCCGTCATGTCCGGAGCCGGGACGAGCGCCCTCACGCGCTATGCTGTATAGGACCTTCTTCCGCGCCCGCGACCACCGGGCCGACCGCTCCTGCGGGTCGGCGACGCACCGTCTCCGGGCCGTCCTCGCGCACGGAGCCGGGGGAACACCACCGCAACCGGGAGCAATGATTCTGTGAACTCACTCGAGACGTCGGGACCCGCAGGACGAGCCGTCCTGGGCACCGGGCACACGGGTGTTGCGGCGGCCCCTCGCCGCGAGGGGCGGATGACGGCCTCCCGGAAGCTGCGGGCCTACGTCGCCCTGATGAAGCCGCGGATCATCGAGCTGCTGCTCGTGGCGACCGTGCCGACCATGATCTTCGCCCAGCAGGGCATGCCGAACCTCTGGCTCATCCTCAACACCCTCGTGGGCGGCACGCTCGCGGCGGGCGCGGCCGGTGCCTTCAACTGCTACATCGACCGGGACGAGGACCGGGTGATGAAGCGCACGGCCAAGCGTCCGCTCGTCACCGGGGAGGTCACCGACCGCGAGGCCCTCGTCTTCGCGTGGGCGCTCACGGCCGTGTCGGTCGCCTGGCTCACGATCGGGGTCAACGTGCTCGCCGGCGTCCTGGGCGCGGCAGCCATCTTCCTCTACGCCGTCTTCTACTCGATCGTGCTCAAGCGCCGCACCGCCCAGAACATCGTCTGGGGCGGGGTCGCCGGGTGCATGCCGGTGCTGATCGGGTGGGCCGCGGTGACGGGCGGCCTCGACTGGCCCGCGCTCGTGCTGTTCCTCTTCATCTTCCTGTGGACCCCGCCGCACTACTGGCCGCTGTCCATGAAGTACGCCGACGACTACTCCCGCGCGGGGGTCCCCATGCTGGGCGCCGTGGCCGGGGCCCGCACCGTGGGCAGCCAGGTGGTCCTCTACGCGTGGGCCACGGTGGTGTGCTCGCTGCTGCTCGTCCCCGTGGGCGGCGCCGGCTGGGTCTACGCGGTGACCGCGCTGGCGGCGGGCGCCTGGTTCGTGGGTCACAGCCACAAGCTGCACGCCCTCGCCGTGGCCGGCCGGCCCACGGACAAGCAGGCGATGCACGTCTTCCACGGCTCCATCGCCTACATCACGTTCGTGTTCCTCGCCCTCGCCGTGGACCCGTTCGTGGGCGGTCCCGTCCTCTGAGCCCGCCGGGGCCGGTGGGCCCCGTGGTGACCGGTCCGGCCGGGGGATCTGCCGGACCTAGGATGGTCGCATGCTCAGCATGACCTTCACCGGGCTCGTCGCCTACCCGATCACCCCGTTCCAGCAGGGCGGCCGCCTGGACCTGGAGTCCTTCGAGCGCTACGTCGGCCGGCTGGCCCGCTCGGGAGTGGACGCCCTGGTGGTCCTGGGCAGCTCGGGCAGCTTCGCGTACCTCTCCGGGGAGGAGCGGGCCGAGGTCGTGGGCGTCGCCGTGCAGGCCGCTCGCGGCTCCGGGGTGCCGGTGGGCGCGGGGATCTCCGCGATGACCACCCGCGAGGTCCTCGAGATGGCCTACGCCGCGGAGAACGGCGGAGCCGACGGGCTCGTCCTCAACCCGCTGTCCTACATCCCGCTCGTCTCCCAGGAGATCGCGGACCAGGTGGAGACCGTCTCGGCGGCCGTGTCCCTGCCGCTGTGCATCTACAACAACCCGACGACGACGGGCTTCACGTACCCCGTCGAGCTCGCCGCCGAGCTGTCCTGGCTGGAGAACGTCAGCGCGTTCAAGGACACCGCGGAGTCCCCGGAGGACCTCGCCGCACGGCGGAGCCGGTTCGGAGAGCTCGCGGAGCCCGGGACGGCCCACGGCGTGAGCGGTGAGCGGCTGCTCCACGAGGCGGCGCCGGACGCGGCGGCCTGGCACTCCGGGATCGCCGCGGTGCTCCCGCGCCAGTACGCCGCCTTCCGCGCCGCGGTCGTCGCGGGCGACGACTGCGCGGTGCGCACGTGGCAGGCGGCGCTGACCCCGCTGATGGAGATCCTGCGCCAGGAGCGGCCCCTGAGCTCCCTGTACGCCCTCGCCGAGGTGTGCGGCGTGAGCACGGCCCCGCCGCGGCGGCCGCTGCTGCCGATCCCCTCGGCCAGCCGGCAGCGCCTGGCCCAGGCGGTGGAGGAGCTGCTCGACGAGGCGCCCGACGAGCGGGCCTGAGGGCCTCAGCCGCGGGCAGGCGCCTCGGCAGGCTGCGCACGGTCGGCGCTCCGCAGCACCGGGTGCGGGGTGCGGGTGACCGCGAAGCCCTTCTCCACGGTGCGGGCGGTGGCCCAGACCAGCAGCGCGGAGCCCACCAGGTGCAGGGCCACGGCGACGATCGGGACGCCGTTGAAGTACTGGTAGTAGCCGATGAGCGCCTGCAGGACCAGCACGGCGAGCATGACGTTGAGGCTCGAGGCGAGCGGCACGGGCCACCGGTGCCGGCGCGCGAGCACCAGGCCGAGGACCACGGTCACGACGATCAGGTACACGGGCACCGCGTGGGCGCGGGTGATGAGGTAGGCGTCGAAGGCGTGCCGGGCGGTGGTGTCGTCCCCGGCGTGCGGGCCCGTGCCCGTGACCAGGGTGCCCAGGTAGAGGATCAGCGCGGTGAGCACCGCCAGGGCCGCCATGAGCAGCCGGACGGTGCGGCGCTGCCCGTAGGCCTGGCCGGGACGCTCCGCGTCCCGCACGGCGGGCAGGGAGCGCCGCCGGGTGCGGTTCACCAGCACGGTGGCCAGGGCGATCATCGCCCCGGAGATGAGGTAGTGGATGCCCACGATCCAGGGGTTGAGCCCGGTGAGCACGGTGATCCCGCCGACCACGGCCTGCAGCGGGATGCCGAGGCCCAGCAGCAGGGCGATCCGGAAGAGGTCGCGGTGCTCGCGGCGCAGCCGGAGCACGGCCAGGAACGTCAGGACCGCCACGGCGGCCAGCAGGAACGTCAGCAGCCGGTTGCCGAACTCGATGAGCCCGTGCATGCCCATCTCGGGGGTGTTGGTCCAGGACTCGTCCGTGCACCGCGGCCAGGTGGGGCACCCCAGGCCCGAGCCGGTCAGCCGGACGAGCCCGCCGGTGAGGATGAGCACGGAGTTCGCCAGCAGCGACGCGACGGCGAGCCACCGCACCCACCGGGTGATCCGGGTCGGCAGCAGGACGCTGCCGTTCTCGCGGACGTCGACGTCGCTGGGGTCGCTGGCGCGGTTCATGAGTTCACTTCCGGACGGGGTCGGTGCGGTGGGGTCTCCACCCCCAGTTTATCCGGCTCCGCGGCCCCCGCCTCCCGCCGGCCGGGACGGTCCCGCGGCCCCCGCCCCGCGGCCACCGGCACGGGTCCCGAGCCGGCGGTTCAGCTCCAGCGGAACCAGCGCACGGCCCCGGCCCAGGCGGCGGCGGCCCAGGCGGCGAGCACCAGCACCGGCAGCGGCGTGGGCGCCCCGGTGAGGAACGTCTCACGCAGGGCGGTGCCCAGCGCGCCGGAGGGCAGCAGCTCCACCACCCAGATGAATCCCGCCGGCAGCGTGGTCGAGGGGAACAGCGTGCCGCCGACGGCGGCGAGCAGCACCCACACGAGGTTGGTCACGGCGAGGGTCGCCTCGGCGCGCACCGTCCCGGCGAGCAGCAGCCCCAGCCCGGTGAACGCCGCGGCGCCGAGCAGGAGCACCGGCACGGAGACGAGCACCGCCACCGCGTCCGGGCGCCAGCCCAGGGCCGCGCCGAGCGCGGCCACGAGCACGTACTGCACCACGAGCACCGCGACGATCGCCAGCAGCTTGCCGGCGATCAGCCCGCCGCGGCCCAGGGGAGTCGTGGAGAGGAAGCGCAGCACCCCGTAGCGGCGGTCGAAGCCGGTCTGGATGCCCTGCCCCGAGAAGGCGTTGGAGAGCACGCACAGCGCCAGCACGCCCGGCACGGCGACGTCCACGCGGGAGGCGCCGGCCGGCACGGCGGCGTCCAGCAGGTCGGTGAGGGTCAGGGCCACGAGGGCCATGAGCGGCAGGATCAGCAGCAGCAGCAGCTGCTCCCCGTTGCGCAGCATGGTGAGCGCCTCGTAGCGCGCCTGCCCGGCGACCCGGTGGGCCAAAGGAGCGGGGGCCGAGCGCGGGGGCGCGGCGTGCGGCTGGGCGGGTGCGGTCATCGGATCTCCCGTCCGGAGATGTCGAGGAAGACGTCCTCGAGGGTGCGCGGCTGGAGGGACAGGGACTCGGGCATCGTGCCGGTCGCGGTGAACCACCGGGTCACGGCCTCGAGCATCGCGGGGGTGAGGGCGCCGGTGAGCGTCACGGTGCGGTCGGCGCAGTGCGTGCGGACGTCCTCGAACCCGGGGTCGTCCCAGGGGAACGGCCCCGCGCGCAGCTGCTCGGGGGCCAGCGTCAGCACGAGCACGGCCGGGGCGTCGGCGCCGGGGGCCACCAGCTCCGCCACGGAGCCCTGGGCCATCACCCGGCCGTGGTCCACGATGTAGACCTGGTCGGCGAGGCGCTGGGCGTCGTCGAGCAGGTGCGTGGTGAGGATGATGCACACGCCCTCGCGGCGCAGCTGCTGGACGAGGTCGAACACGATGTTGCGGGACTGCGGGTCCATCCCGGCCGAGGGCTCGTCGAGGAAGAGCACCTCCGGACTGCCGGCCAGGGCCGCCGCCAGGGCCACGCGCTGGCGCTGGCCGCCGGAGAGCCGGCGGACCACGGTGCGGTCGAAGCTGCTGATGCCGAGCCGCTCCACGAGCTCGTCCATGTCCCGGGGGCTGCGGTAGAGGGACGCCACGTGCCGCAGCAGCTCCAGCGGGCGCACGGCCTGGGGGAGCCCGCCGTCCTGGAGCATCACGCCCACGCGGGCGCGCAGGGCGGGACTGGCCCGCCACGGGTCCTGGCCCAGCAGGCGCACCGTGCCCGCCGAGGGCCGCTGCAGACCCTGGGCGCACTCCAGGGTGGTCGTCTTGCCGGCACCGTTGGGCCCCAGCAGCGCCGTGATCTCGCCGTGCCGCGCGGTGAGGGACAGGCCGTTGACGGCGTGCACCACGTCGGCTCGCGTGGCGCCCGGTCCGGCCGGGCGCCGGGAGCGGCGCCGGCGGACGGGGAACTCCTTCACGAGGCCCTCGATCGAGAGCGCGGGCGAGGACGCGGGGGGACTCTGGGCGGGCACCGGACCAGTGTAGTGCGGCGCGCCCGCTGGCCGACCCCCTTGGCCCCACCGCGCCCGGGGGTTATTATGAGTAGGTCGTGATTCGAGGACGGCGGCCGGGTAAGGCTCCACTTACTGGTCAGGGCGGAATGAATTACGACATACTCCGGTTGTGTATTAAAGGCGCCCCAGCAGGTCGCACGATGCACCACGAGAACCTCCACCCCGACCAGGAAGCGATCGGTTCACCCATGACTCAGACCACGGACGCCAGGAGCAGGTCCCGCTCCGGCCCGCGGGCGGAGCAGGAGGAGAACACCCGCTCGCGCGTGCTCGGCGCCGTCCTCGAGCACGGTCCCGTCTCGGCCGCCGACCTCGGCGAGATGCTCGAGCTGACCCCGGCCGCCGTGCGCCGCCACCTGGACGCCCTCGAGCAGCAGCACTTCATCGAGGTCACCATGGTCCGCCGCCGCAGCGGAGGCGCCGGCCGGCCGGCGCGGCGCTACGTCGTCGCCCCCGAGGGCCACGCCAAGCTCGGCGACGACTACCTCGAGATCGCGACCGACGCGCTCGAGTCCATCCGGCGCATCGCCGGCCCGGACGCCGTGCAGTCCTTCATCCAGGAGCGCGTGGACCGACTCGAGGCATCATACCGCCCCGAGGTCGAGGCCGCCGGGGACGACGTCGCCGACCGCCTGCCCGTCCTGGTGCGGCTGCTCAGCCGCGACGGGTTCGCCGCCTCCACCAACGAGGTGGCCGTCGGCCGCGGGGAGTCCCGCACCATCGTGTCGGCGCAGATGTGCCAGGGGCACTGCCCCGTGCGCGACCTCGCCGCCCGCTACCCGCAGTTCTGCGAGCTGGAGACCGAGCTCATTGCCCGGCTGCTCGGCACCGACGTCCGCCGGCTCTCCACGCAGGCCGCCGGCGCGCACGTGTGCACCACGCACGTGCCCCTCACGCGGCCGGGACCCGCCGCGGCACCGACTTCCGTGGACCGCACCGCGGACCACGTCACAGACCAGACAACAGAGGAAGGCCGTCATGACTGAGCAGATCGCCAGCGGCAACGACACTGTCATCGCCGACATCCTGGAGAAGAACCCCGAGCTCGAGGGCATCGGCACCTACGAGTACGGCTGGGCCGACTCCGACGTCGCCGGCGCCTCCGCGCGCCGCGGTGTCGACGAGGACGTCGTCCGGGACATCTCCGCGAAGAAGAGCGAGCCGCAGTGGATGACCGACCTGCGGCTGAAGGGCCTGAAGTTCTTCGACCGCAAGCCCATGCCCACGTGGGGCGCGGACCTGTCCGGGATCGACTTCGACAACATCAAGTACTTCGTGCGCTCCACGGAGAAGCAGGCCGCCACCTGGGAGGACCTGCCCGAGGACATCCGCAACACCTACGAGAAGCTCGGCATCCCCGAGGCCGAGCGCGGACGGCTCGTCTCCGGCGTGGCCGCCCAGTACGAGTCCGAGGTCGTCTACCACCAGATCCGCGAGGACCTGGAGGAGCAGGGCGTCATCTTCCTCGACACCGACACCGCGCTCAAGGAGCACCCGGAGCTCTTCGCGGAGTACTTCGGCACCGTCATCCCCGTGGGCGACAACAAGTTCGCGTCCCTGAACACGGCCGTGTGGTCCGGCGGCTCGTTCGTCTACGTCCCCAAGGGCGTGCACGTCGAGATCCCGCTGCAGGCCTACTTCCGCATCAACACGGAGAACATGGGCCAGTTCGAGCGGACGCTGATCATCGCGGACGAGGACTCCTACGTCCACTACATCGAGGGCTGCACCGCGCCGATCTACAAGACCGACTCGCTGCACTCCGCCGTCGTGGAGATCATCGTCAAGAAGAACGCCCGCGTGCGCTACACGACCATCCAGAACTGGTCGAACAACGTGTACAACCTCGTGACCAAGCGCGCGATCGCCCACGAGGGCGCCACCATGGAGTGGATCGACGGCAACATCGGCTCGAAGGTCACCCAGAAGTACCCGGCGGTCTACATGACCGGGGAGCACGCCCGCGGCGAGACCCTCTCGATCGCGTTCGCCGGCGAGGGACAGCACCAGGACACCGGTTCCAAGATGGTGCACATCGCCCCGAACACGTCGTCGTCGATCGTCTCGAAGTCCGTGGCCCGCAACGGCGGCCGCGCCGCCTACCGCGGTCTCGTGCAGGTCCGCGAGGGCGCCCACGGCTCGCGGTCCAACGTGGTCTGCGACGCCCTGCTGGTGGACACGATCTCCCGCTCCGACACGTACCCGTACGTCGACATCCGCGAGGACGACGTCACCATGGGCCACGAGGCGACCGTCTCGCGCGTCTCCGAGGAGCAGCTGTTCTACCTCATGCAGCGCGGGATGGCCGAGGACGAGGCCATGGCGATGATCGTGCGCGGCTTCGTGGAGCCGATCGCCCGCGAGCTGCCCATGGAGTACGCGCTCGAACTCAACCGCCTCATCGAACTGCAGATGGAAGGATCCGTTGGCTGACATGTCCAAGCTGAACGAAACGATTCGCAACGCCACGGAGGCCGCCGCCTCTGCCGCCACCGCGGTGGCCGAGAAGGCCGCCGGTGCGGCCAAGGGCGTCTACGACAACCTGGGCGAGAAGGTCGACGGGGTCCGCACCGGGGACGGGCGCGTCGCCATCCCGGGCATGGACCTGGAGGGGGAGCGGCTGGCCCGCGACAAGGTCGAGAACGACACCCTGGTGCGGCACACCTCCCACGGCGACATCTCGGGCGTGCCCGACTCCTCCCGTGCCGGGCGGCGCACGTCCTACGACGTCGCCGACTTCCCGAAGCTCACGGGCCGGGAGGAGGACTTCCGGTTCACCCCGCTCAAGCGCCTCAAGGGCCTGCACGCCGACGCCCTCACCGGCGCGGCACCCGCGGTGACCGTCGACTCGGACGCGGTCCGCGTGGAGACCGTGGGCCGCGACGACGCCCGCATCGGCAGCGCCGGCATCCCCGAGGACCGGGTCTCCGCCAACGCGTGGAGCAGCGTCACCGAGGCCACCGTGATCACGGTGCCGCAGGAGGCCGAGGTGACCCAGCCGGTCGTCGTCGACATCCACGGCACCGACGCGACCCCGGCGGCCCAGCACCTGGTGATCGACGCGCAGCCCTTCTCCAAGGCCCTCGTGGTCCTGCGCCACCACGGCAGCGCCGTGCTCTCGCAGAACGTCGAGTTCCGGGTCGGCGACTCCGCGAACCTGACCGTGGTGACCCTCCAGGAGTGGGACGACGACGCCGTGCACGCCTCCTCCCAGCAGGCGCGCCTCGGCAGGGCGGCCACGTTCAAGCACGTGCTCGTCTCCCTCGGCGGCGACCTCGTGCGCGTCACCCCGTCCACCCGCTTCGACGCCCCGGGCGGCTCCGTGGAGCTGTACGGGCTGACGTTCGTGGACGCCGGCCAGCACCTGGAGTCCCGGCTGTTCGTGGACCACTCCCAGCCGAAGTGCACGTCGCGGGTGACCTACAAGTCCGCGCTGCAGGGCGAGAACGCGCACGGCGTGTGGGTCGGCGACGTCCTGATCCGCGCCGTCGCGGAGGGCACCGACACCTACGAGCTCAACCGGAACCTGATCCTCAACGACGGCCCGCGGATGGACTCCGTGCCGAACCTGGAGATCGAGACCGGCCTCATCGCCGGCGCCGGCCACGCCTCCACCACGGGCCAGCTGGACGACGAGCACCTGTACTACCTCATGTCCCGGGGCATCCCCGAGGACGAGGCGCGCCGGCTCGTGGTCCGCGGGTTCCTCTTCGAGATCATCCAGCAGATCGGTGTCCCGGACATCGAGGAGCGGCTGCGCGAGGCCGTCCAGGACGAGCTCACCTCCGCGAACTACTGAGCCTGCTCCCGCGCGCACTCTTTTCCGACCACAGACTTTTTCGACCACAGGAGAACCATCCATGGCAACTCTCGAGATCAAGGACCTGCACGCGTCCGTCGTGCTCGACGACGAGACCACCAAGCCGATCCTCAAGGGCGTGAACCTGACCATCACGTCCGGTGAGGTCCACGCGATCATGGGCCCCAACGGCTCCGGCAAGTCCACGCTGGCCTCCACCATCGCCGGGCACCCCAAGTACGTCGTCGACTCCGGCGAGGTCCTCCTGGACGGCCAGAACGTCCTGGAGATGTCCGTGGACGAGCGCGCCCGCGCCGGGCTGTTCCTGGCCATGCAGTACCCCGTGGAGATCCCCGGCGTGACGACCTCCAACTTCCTGCGCACCGCCAAGACCGCGATCGACGGCGAGGCTCCTTCCCTGCGCACGTGGACGAAGGACGTCAAGGCCGCCATGGAGCAGCTGAAGATCAGCCCCGACATGATCCAGCGCAACGTCAACGAGGGCTTCTCCGGCGGCGAGAAGAAGCGCCACGAGATCCTCCAGCTCGAGCTGCTCAAGCCGAAGATCGCCCTGCTGGACGAGACCGACTCCGGTCTCGACGTGGACGCGCTCAAGGTCGTCTCCGAGGGCGTCAACCGCGCCCTCGAGACCAACGACATGGGCGTCATGCTCATCACCCACTACACCCGCATCCTGCGCTACATCAAGCCGCAGTTCGTGCACGTGTTCCACGACGGCCGCGTGGTCGACGAGGGCGGGCCCGAGCTCGCCGACCGGCTCGAGAACGAGGGCTACGACCGCTACCTGGCCGCGGCCAAGTAAACGGCCCGACCCCATCAGCCCCGAAAGGAGGCCAGCGATGGCCGACACCCCTGCTGAGACCACCGCCGACCCCGCGACCGCGGGCCGGCCCTCCACCGAGGAGGTCGAGGAGGCGCTCAAGAACGTCATCGACCCCGAGCTCGGCGTCAATATCGTGGACCTGGGCCTGCTCTACGGCTCCAAGTGGGCCGAGGACGGCGCCCTGGTCCTCGACATGACCCTGACCACGGCCGCGTGCCCGCTGCAGGACGTCATCGAGGACCAGTGCGCTGCGAACCTCGACCCCATGGTCGACGAGTGGCGCGTCAACTGGGTCTGGATGCCGCCGTGGGGTCCCGACCGGATCACCGAGGACGGCCGCGACCAGATGCGTGCCCTGGGCTTCAACATCTGATCCTTCCCTCCTG
>NZ_BAAGPL010000008.1:150615-214784 GCF_054784195.1 Kocuria himachalensis | reverse complement strand
CGCCGTCGTCGTGCGCTGCCGGCACCCGCTCCCGTGCCGCGGCACCTCAGTAAGTAACCTTGCGGATTGTGGGTGCAAAGCCGTGCCCCGCTCCTACACTGCCGTCATGGGCCAGACGCTGCTCTTCGGGATCATCGCCTCGAGCGCTCTCATCATCGGGGCGCTGATCGGCGTGCGCTTCGAGCTCCCGAAGCGCGTGCTCGCCATCCTGCTGTCCTTCGCCGCCGGCGCCCTCATCACCGCGCTGGCCTTCGAGCTGTTCGAGGACGCCTACGAGCGCGGGGGCCTGATACTGGCCGTGATCGGCCTGTTCGCCGGTGCCGTGGTCTTCACGGCTCTCAGCGCCCTCCTGGACCGCTGGGCGCAACCGGGACCGGCCTCGGAGGACGCGGAGAAGCAGCAGGGCAGCGCCAAGCTGGACACCGACGCCGCCGCGGACGAGAAGGCGCCGACGTCCGCCTCCACCGGCGGTGCCGCCGGTCTCGCCCTGCTGGCCGCCGTCACCCTCGACGGCGTGCCCGAGAACGTGGCGCTCGGTGTCTCGCTCACGGAGGGCACCGGTGGGCTGGCGCTGCTCGCGGCGATCTTCGTGTCCAACCTGCCCGAGTCCCTGGTCGGCGCGGCCTCGATGCGCGAGCAGGGCATGTCGAGGGGCAAGGCCGTCCTGCTCTGGACGGTCTGCGGCGTGCTCCTGGTGGTGGCCGTCCTGGTCGGCGCAGGGCCGCTGGCCGGCAGCGACCCCGAGACGATCTCGTTGCCGCTGGCCTTCGCCGCCGGCGCGGTGATCGCGTCCCTGGCCGACACCCTGATGCCGGAGGCCTACGAGCACGGCGGCCCGGCGGTCGCGCTCAGCACCACGGCGGGCTTCGCGCTGTCCTTCGCGCTGTCCCTGGCCTGAGAGACCCTCGCCCGTCACGGACGCCCGACCGCGCGTCTCATTGTTTGCAGGTGCACATTCCGTGGCAGAGTCGGTCCGTGAGGACCGAGGAGAAGCGCATCGCGCTGCTGATCGACGCCGACTTCACCCCGCTCGTGATGCGGCTCCTCACCGAGGGGGCCAAGGTGTACGGTCTCGGCCAGCGGCAGACCTCCGAGTCGTTCATCAACTCGTGCTCCCAGTTCACCTACGTGGAAGGACTCGGCGAGTCGGTGCCCGAGGGTCCCGGGAATCCGGTCACGGCACTCACCCGGGTGCCGCAGCAGAAGCTGCGCGGCGACGACCGTCTCGTGCAGATGCTCCGCAGCGCCGTCGACGCCGGGGCGGGGAGGACGGGTGGGCCAATCCTTACGGCGGTGGGTCACCAGATCGGCAACCAGGCGTCCTTAGAACCAGGCCGTGTTCGTCCGGGACAACCGCCGCAAGTGAGAACCGAGGGTGCACACAGTCAGGCAAGACGACCTGTGTGCACTGCCGCTCCTCCGCTCAACGCCGGGTCCCCAACATGCGCGCAAATCCCCATGCCAAATCCGGGGGACTCGCGCGCATGTTGGGGACTCGGCGCGACCGCGCGGGGGCGAGGGTCAGAGGGCCGGCGGGGCGTTCAGGTCGCGCGCGCTGAAGGTGTCGCAGGCGTTCAGGTCACCGGTGCGGTAGCCGGCGTAGAACCACAGCTGCCGCTGGGCGGAGGCGCCGTGGGTGAAGTTCTCCGGGCTGACCCGGCCCTGGGTGGTCTCCTGGATCCGGTCGTCGCCGATGGCCGAGGCGGCGTCGAGGGCCTGGTCGAGCTCCTCCTGGGAGATGTCGCCCAGGTCCACGGCCCCGGAGGCGTCCCCGGCGGCGCCGCCGGCCCACAGCCCGGCCAGGCAGTCGGCCTGCAGCTCCACGCGCACGGCGCCGGACTCCGGGCCCTGCGGGTCCTGCTGGGCGTAGCCGAGGGTGCCGATCTGGTTCTGGATGTGGTGGCCGAACTCGTGGGCGAGCACGTACTCCTCGGCCAGCGGGCCGCCCTCGGCGCCGAACTGGGTCTGCAGCTCGTCGAAGAACGCGATGTCGAGGTAGGCGGTCTCGTCGGCGGGGCAGTAGAACGGGCCCACGGCCGAGGACGCCGCGCCGCAACCGGTGTCGGTCTGTCCCTCGAACAATTCCACGCCGGGCATCACGTACTGCTCGCCCGTGGCCTGCGGCAGGTAGTCCTCCCAGAACTGGTCGAGGCTCTGCGCCGTGGCGATCATCCGGCAGTCGGTGTACCGGTTCGCGTCCTCGCCCGTCCGGCACCGCTCCGCACGCTCCTGCTCCACGGAGGACTGCGACCCGGTGTCCTGCTCACCCCCGCCGGTGATCGCGTCGATGCCGTCCTGGCCGAAGAGCAGCCCCACGACGAGCAGCAGCAGCCCGCCGCCCAGTCCTCCGCCCACGGCGATCCCGCGTCCCCGCCCGCCGCCGCTGCCGACGCGCGAGGCGTCCAGCTGGGAGCTGTTGTCGAAACTCATGACCGAAGTGTAAGCCGTCTGATGGTGGTGCGGCGGTCGGCGCTCAGTCGAAACCGCGGGCGGCGAGGGCCTCACCGGTCCGCTCGGCGTAGGCGATGGTGGAGATCACCGCCGGGGTCACGAGCCGGACCGGGTTGGGGCGCAGGCCGCGGGCGCGCATGGCGTCCCGGAGCTCGCCCACGGCGCCCACGATGAAGGGGATCGAGCGCAGCATCAGGGAGATCGCCAGGCCGATGCGCTCGGGGTCCGCCCCGACCAGCCGCACCGGCGAGCACAGCCACACCACGCCGTCGAGCAGCTCCGGCAGGGGCGTGGTGTGCATCAGGACCCGGGTGAGCACGAGGAAGACGACAATGGTCAGCACCACGTCGGCGGCCATCGCCGGCCCCGAGGTCAGCACGTGGTAGACGGCCAGCAGGACCAGCACGGGCAGGGCGGGCGCGATGCCCCGCCACCACTCGCGGACGCCGATGCCCGCGGCCGAGCCGGCGACCGTCAGAAGCGCGGCCAGTGCGGTCGGCACCGGCCACGAGGGCGAGAGCACGACGGCCAGGGTCACGGCGACGACGCCGAGCGCCTTCGCCCAGAGCGGGGCGCGGTGCAGGATGCCGGTGCCGGGGGAGTAGCTGCCGAAGAGGTCGGGGCCCCGGCTCACGGGCGGTCCTCCTGCGGGAAGCCGTGCGCGCACCACCGCTCGTAGGCGGGGACGACCTCCTCCGGGGGGCCGTCCGCGATCAGGGCCCCCGCGTGCAGGACCAGGACGCGGGGCGCGGTCGCGGCCAGGCCCAGGTCGTGCGTGGAGATCAGCAGCTGGTGCGGCAGCCCGTCGAGCAGCCCCAGCAGGCGCCCCCGGTTGCGCAGGTCGAGCAGGGTCGTGGGCTCGTCGAGCACGAGCACCTCGGGCTCCACGGCCAGGACGGCCGCGAACGCCGCCAGCTGGCGCTCACCGCCGGAGAGGTCGTAGATGCTGTGCTCGGCCCGGTGGCCGAGGCCCACGCGCTCGAGCAGCTCGAGCGCGGCGCGCCGTCGTCGTCCCCGGGGCACGCCGGTCCCGCGCAGGGACAGCTCGACGTCCTCGACCGGGGTCGGCATCACCAGCTGGGAGAGGGGGTCGGTGAACACGAAGCCCACCCGCCGCCGGGCCGCGCGCACGTCCCGGCCCACGTCCGTGCCGTGCACCGTGACCGTGCCCGAGGACGGGCGGACGAGACCGTTGAACAGCCGCAGGAGGGTCGACTTGCCGGACCCGTTGAGGCCCACCACGGCCACCCGCTGCTCGTCCAGGCGCACGTCCAGGTCCCGCAGCAGGGTCAGCTCACCCGAGGAGGTGGGCGCCGTGACGGTGACGCGGGAGCACACGAGGGCCGCGGCCCCGGAGGTTCCGGGCACGGGTCAGCGCGTGCCCGCGATCCGGGGGAACGCCTTGTGCACGCCCACGGCGATGACCGCGGCGAGCACCACCTTGAGCAGGTCGCCGGGCCAGAAGACGAGGTCGGCGAGGAACGCGTCCTGGAAGGGCAGGCGCGCGTTGACCACCAGGCCGAGGATGCCGCCGATCCGGATCACCACAAACCCGGCCAGGGCCGCGGCCCCCAGCCGCAGGGTGTAGGTGCCGGTCCGCTCGTAGCGGGCGTTCGTGGCGCCGCCGTCGTTGGCCCGGCGGGCCGGGATCAGCCACTGGGCCACGTAGCCGGCCGCGGCCGCGGCGAACGGGAAGGCCAGGATGTAGCCCGCCGAGGGGCCGGCGAGCACGCCGAGCCCGCCGCGGAAGCCCGCGAAGACCGGGACGCCGATCAGGCCGACCAGGACGTACAGCGCCACCGCCAGCAACCCGCGGGTGCCGCCCAGGACCAGTCCGGTCAGGAACACGGCGAGGGTCTGCAGGGTCAGCGGCACCCCCGCCGCGCCCAGGGGGATCCCGGGCAGCACGGACAGGGCGGCGGTGAGGGCGGCGAACACGGCGATGTTCGCGAGGTCCTCGGCGGTGATGGCGCGGCGGCGTTCGACGTTGGTCATGGCTCCCAGACTAGGGCTTGCGGCCCCCGGCGGCGGAACCGGTGTCCTCGACCTCCGCGGTCCGCGCGACGCCGTCGGCATCGTCCTGCCGGACGGCGTCGCGCTCGGTGGCCCCGAAGCGCCCGCCCAGGGCCTGCTGGTAGCGCATCCGCTGGTACTTCCAGCGCTCGGCCATCGTGGCCTTGGACTCGACGCGGTCCTTCTGGTTCACCGGGTCGGGGCCGAGCACCGGGTCGTCGCCGACCTGGTAGCGGCTGGACCAGACCTGGACGACGGCCCACGCGACGGCGGTGTACGGCACGGCCAGGATGGCGCCGAAGATGCCGCCGACCAGGGTGCCCACGGTCAGGGCGAGCAGCACCATGAGCGCGTGCAGGCTCAGGGTCCGGCCCATGATGATCGGCTGCAGGATGTTGCCCTCGATCTGGTTGACGATCACGACGACGACCACCACGGCCAGCGCCACGCCGACCCCGTTGGTGACCAGGGCCACGAGCGCGGCGATGATGCCCGCGACGGTCGCCCCGACCACCGGGATGAAGGCGGTGACGAACACGATGACGGCCAGCGGGACGGCCAGGGGCACGCCGAGGACCAGCAGCGCCGCCCCGATGAGCACGGCGTCCACCGCCGCCACGAAGGCCGTTCCCCGGACGTAGCCGCCGAGCACCTGGGCGCTGCGGTCCACGGACTCCGCGAGCTTGGCGCGGCGCTCGCCGCGGAACCAGCGCAGCGTGAAGTTCCACATCTTCTCGCCGTCCTTGAGGCAGAAGAAGAGCACGACGATCATCAGCACCAGCCCGGTCGCGAACTCCGTGGCCGCGCCCAGGCCGGTGAGGGCTCCGCCCGCGAAGGAGCCGCTGGTGACGAAGTCCCCGGCCTGCTGGACGGCCGAGTCGATCGCGGCCGTGTCGACGGGGATCGGCCCGGACTGCACGAGGCGCTGCAGCTCGATCCAGCCCTCCTGCGCCGAGGCCGTCAGCGTGTCCCACTCGCTGCGCACGGCGAACACGATGCCGGTGAGCACGCCGCCGACCAGGGCCAGGATCCCGAGGAAGGCCGCGAGGGTGGCCAGCAGGTTGGACCACCCCCTGCGCTCGAGCCACTTCACGGCCGGGCCCACGGCGGAGGCGAGGATGAGCGCCACGAGCACGGCGATCAGCACGACCTTGACCTGCAGCAGGACCCAGAGCACACCGACCACCACGGCGGCGACGAGCAGCGTCTGGGCGGAGCGGGAACCGGCGCGGCCGAGCGAGTCCGCCCAGGGGCCGACCGCGGGGGCCAGCGCCTGGGCGGTCTCCTCGATGCCGGCGGGCTCGACCCCGGGGCCCATGGCGGGGACCGCGCCGGTGCCGGGGTCGGCCTGGCCGCCGAGCAGGCTCTCCGCGTGCAGCGGTGCGGTGGACGAGCCCCCGCCGGGGCGGCGTGGTGGTTGTTCCGGTCGGGACGACGTGGCCATGCGGGACTCCTCGGGGAAGGCGGCGGTCGGGGGTGCGGCCGCGCGACGACGACGGCTCTCGCCCCAACCCTAAGGCGGCTGACGGAAGGGTGTCCACCGGCCGGTGCCGCATCGGCCCCGGTCAGGCGCGGCCGTCCACCTCGAAGACGGCGGTCAGGACGTGCCGGCGGCGGGCGGCGACGTCGTGCATCAGCGCGGGGGCGTCGTCGAAGGGGACGACGTCGCTGACCAGGTGCTCGCGGATCGCACCGGAGTGGGCGGCCAGCAGCCGGGTCGTCTCCGCGGAGAGCCGCTGCCGGTCCCAGGTGTGGGCGAGTCCCCGGGGGACCCGCCCGATCTGCGCGCACCGCAGGCTGAGCCCGTTGTGGTGGAACTCCTCGCCCAGCCGCACCGCGTCCGCGCCGGCCGTGTAGAACGCCAGGTCGATGACGCTGCCCTGCGGACGGACGGCGCGCAGCGCGGCGTGCAGGGCCTCGGGCTTGCCGCGGCACTGGAACACGACGTCCGCGCCGTGGTCGCCGGGCCCGTGCCGCCAGCGGGTCTTGAGCACCCGGCCGGGGTCGTCGTCGAGGTCCAGGGGGAAGAACCCCATCTGCTCGGCGAGCGCCCGGCGGCGCGGGTCGGCGTCGGCCACGGCCACCTCGCGCGCGCCGAGGACGCGGGCGAACAGGGCTGTCATCAGTCCCACCGGGCCGGCGCCGGTGACCAGCACGAGGCGCCCGGAGACCCCGTCGCCGAGCTCGCGGACCGGTCCGGCGTCCGCCGCGGCGTGGAGCAGGCCGTTGGCGCAGATCGGGCCGAAGTGGGCCACGAAGACGCCGAGCAGGGGGTCCAGCTCCGCGGGGAGCGGCACGAGGTGCTCCGTGAGCGGATCGGCGACGTGGGCGGTGGCGTGGCCGTACGCCGTGGCCAGCACGTCACCGGCCCGGAACGCCGGCGTGCGGGACTCGGCGACCCGGGCGACCTCCATGTAGCCCAGGCGGCGGACCGGGTAGCCCTGCTCGGCGGCGCCGGGGCGGAACAGCCCGAGCTCGGTGTCGTGCCGGGAGTGCAGCCCCGGGTGGTCGCCCTTCACGAAGGCGAGCTCCGTGCCCGCGGACAGCCCGGTGACCAGCGTCTCCAGGAGCAGCCCGCCCTCCGGGACCTCCGGCAGCTCCTCCTCGACGATCTCGATCCGGTTCCGGGCGGGCACGACGAGGTTGCGGCGCGCGCTCACCGCTCCCCCGCCGGTCCCCGGCCGTCCGGCCTCCACCCCTCGCCGTCGGGGCCCTGTTCCTCCGGGGCCTCCGCCAGGGCCACGGGCAGGCCGGTCCTGGCCGACTCGGCGATCGCGCACGCGAGCCGGTGGGTGCGCAGGGCCTCGCCGTAGGGCGCGCGGGTGGACTCGCGCTCGCCGCGCACCGCCTCGAGGAACTCCCGGTCCACGGTCACCCGGGGGTCCTCGGCGGGGGTGTGCTCGGTGCGGTCCTGCGCGCCGAAGGCGGTGAGGCCCTGCTCGGACAGCTCCAGGTACAGCCCCCGGCTCACGGTGTGCAGGGCGGCCCGGTGCTTGGCCGCGAGCGCCGACGTCGCGGCGAGCGTGGCGACGGCCCCGGAGCGGAAGCGCACGGTGGCGGCGGTGGCGTCGTCGACGTCCCCGTAGTCCTGCGGGGCCCCGTCCGGGGCCTTGCGCACCCCGGCGGCGTACACCTCGACGGCCTCGCCCAGCAGGAACCGGGCGGTGTCCAGCACGTGGGTGAGCTGCTCGACGACCTGGCCGCCCGAGCGGTCCATCCGCCCCCACCAGGGCACGGGCGGGCGCTTGTCCAGCCAGTAGCCGTTGGCCAGCAGCGGGGGAGCGTCCACGAGCAGCTCCCGGGCCAGCGCGGCCGTGTCGAGGCAGCGCCAGTGGTAGCCGGTCCCCGTGACCACGCCGCTCTGCTCGACCCGCCGGCCGATCTGCTCGGCGATCTCCAGGCCGAGGCCCACGGGCTTCTCCACGAACAGCGCCTTCCCGCGGTCGAGCGCCGCGAGCTCGGCGGGTCCGTGGGCGAACGGCGGCACGCAGACGTAGACGGCGTCGGCCTCCACGGTGTCGAGGGCCTGACCGGGGTCGGTGAACGCCGGGACGTCGAGCTCGGCGGCCAGGGCGGTGGCGGCGGGCAGGTGCGCGTCCGTCACGCTGACCACGCGCGCCCCGCCGAGCCCGTGCAGCACGTCGACGTGGCGCCGGGCCACGGAGCCGGCCCCGACGAGGGCGATTTTCAGTGTCATGCGGGATTCTCCTCGAGCAACCGGTCGTACAGGTCCAGGTAGCGCCGGGCCATGCCGGCCGGCGTCCACTGCTCGGCGGCGTCCCGGCAGGCCTGCGGGTCGATCGCGTCCAGGTCCTGGAGGTGCCGGGCGAGCTCGTCCTCCGCGGCGGCCAGGAAGCCGGTGCGCCCGTGCTCCACCAGGGAGGGCAGCACCCCCCGGGGCGTCCCGACGACGGGCACCCCCCGGGACAGCGCCTCGACGACGCCGGTGGCGCCGGGTTCGGCCCAGCGGATGGGCGTCAGCAGCGCCCGGGCCGAGCGCAGCAGCCGCTCCTTGTCCTCGCCCGCCACCCCGCCCACCCAGGTCACCGACGTCCCGTCCACGAGGGGCCGGACCTCGTCGAGCCAGTACCGGACGTCGGGGTGGGCGCGCAGCGCCTCGTCGCCGTCGGCGAGCCGCCGCTCCAGCTCCTCGGGATCGTCGATGCCCGCCACGGGGCCGGCCAGCACCAGCGGGAGCCCCGCCCGTCGGCAGACCCGGGCGGCCACGTCCTGACCCTTGTCGGCGGTGATCCGGGCCAGCACCAGCGCGTGCTCGCCCGGCGGGACGTCGACCTCGAGCCCCGGCGGCGCGGCCAGCGGGACCACGCCCAGCGTCTGCCGCCGCAGGTTGGCCGGCGCCCGCTCGAGCTGGGACGCGGAGACCGCGGCGAACCGCACCCGCCCCCGGCCGTCGAACGCCTCGTAGAACTCGGCGTGCTTGCGCAGGTCCCAGTGCAGGGTCTGCAGCACCGGCGGGGCCGCGGCGCCCATCGCGCCCAGCACGGACGGGCCCACGACCTCCAGGTGGTCGTGGACGAGGTCCCACCGTCTCCGCTCCTGCAGGGCGTCCACGAGGCCCTGCATGTGGGCGTGCGCGATGCCCGACACCCGGTTGTAGGGCATGGCGATGGAGCGGAAGGCGGGCTCCTCGAGGGGGCGGATGTAGTCGTCGGCCTCCAGGGTGCTGGGGCCCACGGTCGCGAGCGTGACGTGGACTCCCGCCCGGCGCAGCTCCGGGACCAGGGTGGCCACCACCGTCTCGATCCCGCCGTACCCGGACGGGGGGACCGGCAGCCAGGGACCCGCGTTGACCAGCACCCGCAGGCGGCTCATGCGGCGCGGCCCGCCGGGACCGCCGTGTACTCGGGGATCTCCGCCATGGGCGGGCGCTCGCGGACACTGATCTCGTGGGTCTCGTCGAGGAACCGGTCGCCCTGGCGCAGGAACTGCGTCAGGGACCCGCCGCTCTGGCCCAGGGGTCCCTCGCAGCGCAGCCGCGCCTGGACGGTCAGCTGGATCTGCGCCGCCATCCGGGCCAGCGCGGCGTCCGAGGAGTTGCGGTGCGAGCGCACCCCCAGGTCCACCTGCGCCATCGCGTCGAGACCGACCGTCTCCAGGACGTCGATCAGCATCGCGATCTCCACGCCGTAGCCGGAGACGAAGGGCACCCGCTCCAGCAGCTCCCGGCGTCCGGCGTACTCCCCGGCCAGGGGCTGGACCAGGCCGGCCAGCTGCGGCCAGAACAGGTTCAGCAGGGGGCGCGCCACGAGCTCGGTGACCCGCCCGCCGCCCGCGGGCAGGACGGTGACGCCGTCGTGCAGGGGACGGTCGTAGCAGCTCTTGACGAACTGCACACCCGGCTCGGTCAGCAGCGGCCCGAGCAGGCCCACGGCGAACCCGGCGTCGAACTCGCGCAGGTCCGCGTCGATGAACGCCAGCACGTCGCCGGAGGTCACGGCCAGCGACTTCCACAGGGCCTCGCCCTTGCCGGGGATGTTGCCGTGGGCGGGCAGGATCTCGTCCTGGCGGTGGACCCGGGCCCCGGCGGCCGCGGCGACCGCCGCCGTGCCGTCGGTCGAGTCCGAGTCGATGACGACGAGCTCGTCGATCAGCGGGACGCCGTCCATCAGCTCCTGCCGGAGCGCGGAGACGATGGTCCCCACGGTGCTCGCCTCGTCGCGGGCGGGCAGGACCACGCTGACCGTGGTGGTGCCCTTCCGCTCCACCAGCTGCTCGGATGTCCACTGTCGGCCGTTGTAGGTGCGGGTGGCGAACCACTCCCGGACGTCCTGTCGCATCGCACTCGCTTCCGCCGGTGGTGGGCAGTCGTAAATCACTTGCTGATCCGAGCCGGACACTACAGAGCGATTCCCCGCGGTGGAAGACGTAGGGAGTGGACGTGGGCCATTGTGTCGCGCCGCTCGCCCCGCACGGCGCGCCCGCGGTTCCCGGCCTCGGGCGCGGGCCTGCGCCATCATGGGAACGAGCCGGGCCCCGTCCCGGAGCCCGTGACGAGAGGTGCCGATGAACCCGCCGAGGACGACCCCGGGACCGGACAGGCGCCGCCTGGTGCTGTGGCGCCACGGCCGGACGTCCTGGAACGTCCAGGACCGGGCCCAGGGCCAGGCCGACATCCCCCTCGACCCCGTGGGCCGGCGCCAGGCCCGGCGGGCCGCCCCCGCACTGGCCTCCTTCGAGCCGGCCTTCGTCTGGTCCAGCGACCTGGACCGGGCACGCTCCACGGCCCGGGAACTGGCCGTGCTGACCGGGCTCGAGGTGCGCCTCGACGCCCGGCTGCGCGAGTACGACGTGGGCATCCGCCAGGGGACCACCTTCGCCGAGTTCCGCCGCAGCCACCCGGAGGTCTACGAGCGCTTCTTCGCCGAGGAGAACTACCGGGTGCCGGGCGCCGAGCTGCCCTCGGAGGTCGACGAGCGGATGACCGCGGTGCTGGGCGACGCGGCGGCGGCCCTCGGGGAGGGGCGCACGGGCGTGCTCGTCGGCCACGGCGCGGCGCTGCGCAGCGGTCTGCTCGCCTTCTTCGACGCCCCGCCCCGGATGCGCGAGATGTTCGCCGGGATGGCCAACTGCGCGTGGACGGTCCTGGAGGAGCACCCGCAGCGCGGCTGGCAGATCGTCGACTACAACGCCCGCACCCTGCCGGGCGCCTCCTCGGCGCTCGCCGACGAGATGCCCCCGCACCACGTGAGCAAGGACGCGCCCGCGCCTCCCTGATCGGGGTGCCGTCGTCGGAGGCGAACCGGTAGAATGGTGCGGTTGCCCGTTCGGGCGCACGCCTCCCCGCACTCCCTCCGAAAGGTCTCCTCCGTGATCACTGTCCAGAACCTCGAACTGCGTGCCGGTGCGCGGCTGCTCATGGACGAGGTCAACTTCCGGGTGGACAGGGGGGACAAGATCGGCCTGGTCGGGCGCAACGGCGCCGGCAAGACGACGATGACCAAGGTCCTCGCGGGGGAGACCCTGCCCGCGGGCGGGACGGTCACGCGCACGGGGGCCATCGGCTACCTCCCGCAGGACCCGAAGGTCGAGGACATGGAGCAGCTGGCCCGGGACCGCATCCTCTCGGCCCGCAACCTCGCGGGCGTCGTCGCCCGCCTGCGCCAGGCCGAGCAGGACATGGCCTCCGAGGAGGACGCCGTGCGCAACAAGGCCATGCGCGGCTACGACCGGCTCGAGTCGGAGTTCCTCGCCGGCGGCGGCTACGCCGCGGAGTCCGAGGCCGCGACGATCACCTCCAACCTGGACCTGCCCGAGCGCATCCTCGACCAGCCGCTGCGCACCCTCTCCGGCGGTCAGCGCCGCCGCGTGGAGCTGGCCCGCATCCTGTTCTCGGACGCCGACATCATGCTCCTCGACGAGCCCACGAACCACCTGGACGCCGACTCCGTGGTGTGGCTGCGGGACTTCCTGAAGAACTTCCAGGGCGGGCTGCTGGTGATCAGCCACGACGTCGAGCTGATGGAGATGGTGGTCAACAAGGTCCTGTACCTGGACGCCAACCGCTGCGTCATCGACCTGTACAACATGGGCTGGAAGAACTACCTGCTGCAGCGCGAGCAGGACGCCCACCGCCGGAAGCGCGAGTACGCCAACGCGGAGAAGAAGGCGACCGCGCTGATGGACCAGGCCAACAAGATGCGCGCCAAGGCCAGCAAGGCCGTGGCCGCCCAGCAGATGATCAAGCGCGCCGAGCGGCTCATGAACGGCCTCGAGGGCGAGCGGCAGGCGGACAAGGTCGCGAACATCCGCTTCCCGAAGCCCGCCGACTGCGGCAAGACCCCGCTGACGGCCCGGGACCTGTCCAAGTCCTACGGCTCGCTGGAGATCTTCAACGACGTGGACCTGGCGATCGACCGGGGCTCACGGGTGGTCATCCTCGGCTTCAACGGCGCCGGCAAGACCACGCTGCTGCGGATGCTGGCGGGCGAGGCCCAGCCGGACACCGGTGAGGTGGTCCCGGGGCACGGCCTCAAGCTCGGCTACTTCGCCCAGGAGCACGACACCCTGGACCCGGACCGGACGGTGCTGGAGAACATGCGCTCCGCCGCCCCCGACCTCGCCGACACGGAGGTCCGCAACGTCCTGGGCTCGTTCCTGTTCCAGGGCGACGACGTGTCCAAGCCGGCCGGGGTCCTCTCCGGCGGCGAGAAGACCCGCCTGGCGCTGGCGACCCTCGTGGCCTCCTCCGCCAACGTGCTGCTGCTCGACGAGCCGACCAACAACCTGGACCCGGCCTCCCGCCGGGAGATCCTCAACGCGCTGCGCACCTACGAGGGCGCGGTCGTGCTCGTCTCCCACGACGAGGGCGCGGTCGAGGCCCTGGACCCCGAGCGCGTGGTGATCCTGCCCGACGGCACCGAGGACCTGTGGAGCCAGGAGTACCAGGACCTCATCTCCCTCGCCTGACGGCGGGCGCCCGGCGGGCGCGGCCGGAGCCGGCAGGGACCCGGCGCCACAGTGGCCGGACACGACTCGGCCGGGAAGGAATGACGTGGACACCTCGCTCCGTGAGCGGATCCGCGCGGGACTGCGCCAGCACGACCTCGAGGAGGTCCGTGACCGGGTCCTGCAGTGGGCCCTGCCCGAACAGGTGGACCTGCTCGAGCGCCTCCCACCGTCCGAGCGTGCCGTGGTGTACCGGCTGCTGCCGCGCGAGACCGCCTTCCAAGCCTTCGTCCGGCTCGACACGCCGCTGCAGGGGGAGCTGCTGACCGCCCTGCGGGCCGAGGAGGTCCACGGGATCGTGGCGGAGCTCGACCCGGACGACCGGGTCAGGCTCCTCGACGAGCTGCCGGCGACCGTGGCCCGCGCGCTGCTGGTGGACCTCTCCCCGCAGGAGCGGGACGCGACCGGGCTGGTCATGGGCTACCCCACCGGTTGTGTGGGGCGCAGGATGAGCCCCGAGTTCGTTGCCCTCGACGGCCGGATGACGGTGGACCAGGCCCGGGCGGCGGTGCTGGAGCGCACCGACGACGCCGAGACCGTCTACGCCCTGCCGGTCCTGGACGGGCAGGAGCGCCTGTGCGGGGTCGTGGGGCTCCGTCGCCTCCTCGCCACGGACGGGTCCGCGCCCGTCGCGGACATCCTCCGCGAGGCGGTGACCGTGGAGGCGCACGCACCGGTGGAGGAGGCGGCCCGCCGGTGCGCGGACGAGAAGCTCCTCGCCCTGCCCGTGGTCGACGGGACGGACCGGCTGGTGGGCATCCTCACCTTCGACGACGCCCTGGACGTCCTCGAGGAGGCCGAGTCCGAGGACATGGCCCGTTCGGGCGGCGCGGAACCGCTGCGGCGGCCGTACCTGTCGACGCCCGTGCGGTCCATCGTCCGCTCGCGGGTCGTGTGGCTGCTGGTCCTGGCCGTCGGCGCGACGCTCACCGTCCGGGTGCTCGAGGTGTTCGAGGCCACGCTGGAGCAGATGGTGGTGCTGAGCGTCTTCATCCCGCTCCTGATCGGCACGGGAGGCAACACGGGCAACCAGGCGGCGACCACGGTCACCCGGGCCCTGGCCCTCGGGGACGTGCAGGTCCCGGACGTGGGGCGCGTCGCCTTCCGCGAGGTGCGGGTCGGTGCGCTGCTGGGCGCCGCACTGGGTGCTGCCGGGCTCCTCGGTGTGGGCCCCCTCTACGGCTGGGAGGTGGGTGCGGTGATCGGTCTGACCCTGCTCACGGTGTGCGTGCTCGCCGCCACGGTGGGCGGCGTCATGCCCCTGGCGGCACGAGCCCTCAAGGTCGACCCCGCCGTGTTCTCCAACCCCTTCATCACCACGTTCGTGGACGCCTCCGGCCTGGTCGTGTACTTCCTCATCGCCTCTGCGGTGCTCGGACTCTGAGCCCGGGGCCCGCAGCCCTGGAGGAGCGCCGGCGGGCTACCGGCCCTGGCGCTCCAGGGCGTCCAGCATCGCGTCCTCCTCGTCCTCCCACGTGGGGCGGGAGCGCCGTCGCTGCGGCCGGGTCCGCATGAGCGACTTGAGGTGGGCGGGCATGTCGTCGGCCATCTCCAGCTGGCGGACGACGAGCTCCTCGTCGCCCTCGCCGATGTAGTTGCCGTCCTCGTCGTAGAACCTGGCGAGCCGCCGCTCCATCTCCTCGGCGAACTGGCGGTCCCACGCGTCGTTGCGCGCCTGCTGGCGGGCCGCGTAGCCGTAGGCCACGAAGAACAGGGCCGCGAACGCGTACCACTGCAGCGAGTAGGACAGGTGCGGCCCCGAGTCGGTCTCCGGCTCCGGGGACGGCGCGGGAGCGACCGCGGGCGCCGGGTCCTCGGCGAAGACCTCGCCGTAGGCCTCCGTCCCGATCGGCCGGTCCCAGCGCTCGCGCAGCTCCTCGAGGTCGATCGAGGCGATCTGCCCCTCGGGGGCGCCGCGGTCGACGGCCGGCTCCCCGGGCTGGAGCCGCGCGGTGACCGTCACCTGGCCGGGGGGCGGGGCGGGCACCTCGTCCGGCATCCCGTCGGCGGCCTCCCCGGTGGGGATCCAGCCGCGGTCGAGGACCACGATGTCCCCGCCCTGCGTGCGGAACAGGACGAGGACCTCGTAGCCGACGCGCCCGTCCTGCGGCCGGTTGCGTACCAGCACCTGGTCCTCCGGCAGGTAGCGGCCGGTCAGCTCCACGGAGTGCCAGGTGAGGCGTTCGTCGTGGGCGGCGAACTGCTCGGCGGCCTGCGCACCGGTCAGGGGCTCGGCGCGGTAGTTCTGCGTGATCTTGGCGTTCTCGCCGACGAGGTGGTCGTTGCGGTCCATCTGCCAGCCGCCCAGGTGCACCGAGACCACGGCGGCGGCGCAGGCCAGGAGGAAGAAGCCGAGCCACTTGCCGCTGAGCAGGAAACGGTAGGCGCTCATCCCCGGTCCTCCTGCGCCGGACCGGCGTCGGCCAGCGGGACGGTCTCCTTCCAGAAGCCGCGCGCGCCGAGGAACTGCTCGAGGTCGCCGCGGTGCTCCGGACACGCGAGCCACGTCTTGCGCCGCTCCGGCGCGTGGATGCGCGGGTTGTTCCAGCGGATCTGCCACGCGGCGTCCGCACGGCAGCCCTTGCGGGAGCACTGCGGGGTGTCGGGCCCGGCCGGGGGAGTGTCGGCGCCTCGCGGGGACAGCGATCCGAGCAGGTCGAACTCCACGGCGGTCGTGCTCCTCAGGGTCTGCGGTCGGGTCCCGGGACGGCCCGCGGCGGGCTCAGGCCGCTCCGCGGCGCCGGGTGGTGTCGTCCTCGACAGTAGCGGAGGAAGCCGGGTCCCCGCTGGGAGCGGCCGTGCTTCCGGCGCCCGGCGGAGCGGTGCCGTCCTCCCCGTGGCCGGTGACGAACTCGCCCTCGAGCACGAAACCGATCGCCGGTGGTGCGGCCTTCGGCGCCGGCTCGGGCGCGGCGGCCAGCGCCGGCGCGGCGGGCGGCTCGTAGTAGTGGCTCGTCCGGGTGGAGCGGTCGTTGCTGTTGGCCAGCAGCACCGCCATCCACGGCAGGACGGCCACGCCCAGGATCGCGACGCTCCGGACCCAGATGTTGTCGACCGCGACGAACACGACGAGGCACACGATGCGCAGGCCCATCTGGATGCTGTAGACCTTCATCCGGTGGCCCATGTCCTGGGTGTGCGGCTCCGCGGTGGCGGTGATGGAGTGGACGTCGTCCTGTCCGGCGGTCTCGCCGGTCGTGAGATAGCGCTTGGTCATGGTCCTCCCAACAGACGGTCAATTGTCTCACCGGGGTCTGACATCGAGAAGGCGGTCTCCGCGGGCTACCGGCCGGTCGCCCGCCCCGACCGGTACCATTGGGGGGATTTCTCCGCGGGCCCGCACCCACTTCCTGTCGCGGCCCGCGACCCACGACCGAAAGGCCTCCTTCCCATGGCAGACGAGCAGCGCAGCCCGGCCCCCCGCACCGTCCTCGTGACCGGTGGCAACCGCGGGATCGGGCGGTCCATCGCGCAGGCGTTCCAGGACGCCGGGGACAACGTGGCCGTCACCTATCGCTCCGGCGAGGCGCCCGAGGGCTTCTTCGCGGTGCAGGCCGACGTCACCGACTCCGCCTCGATCGACGCCGCGTACAAGGCTGTCGAGGCCGAGTTCGGTCCGGTCGAGGTGGTCGTGGCCAACGCCGGGATCACCCGGGACACCCTGCTGCTGCGGATGAAGGAGCAGGACTTCCAGGACGTCGTGGACACCAACCTCACCGGCGCTTTCCGCGTGGTGCAGCGCGCCGCCAAGGGGTTCATGCGCCTCAAGCGCGGGCGCGTGGTCCTGATCTCCTCCGTGGTCGGGCTCTACGGCTCGCCCGGGCAGGTCAACTACGCCGCGTCCAAGGCCGGCCTGGTCGGCATCGCCCGTTCCATCACCCGTGAGCTGGGCGGGCGCAACGTGACCGCCAACGTCGTGGCCCCCGGGTTCATCAACACGGAGATGACCGCGGCGCTGCCCGAGGACACCCAGAAGAACTACCTCGCCTCCATCCCGGCCGGCCGGTTCGCCGAGCCGGAGGAGGTCGCCGCCGTCGTGCGCTGGATCGCCTCCGACGAGGCGAAGTACATCTCCGGCGCCGTCATCCCCGTGGACGGCGGCCTCGGCATGGGCCACTGAGCCCTGCCGCCCCACGATCCCCGCACGTTCCACCGAAGGAGCACCATGAGTTCACTTGCAGGCAAGACCGCGGTCGTCACCGGGTCCTCGCGCGGCGTCGGCGCCGACACCGCCAAGCTGCTGGCCGGGGAGGGCGCCAACGTCGTCGTCAACTACCGGCAGAAGGCGCCCCGCGCCAACAAGGTCGTCAAGGAGATCGAGGCGGCCGGCGGCCAGGCCATCGCCGTCCAGGCCGACATGACCGAGCCCGAGGACGTCCGCGGCCTGTTCGCCCGCGCCGTGGAGGCCTTCGGCGGGGTGGACGTGCTCGTGCTCAATGCCTCCGGCGGCATGGAGACGGACCTCGGCGAGGACTACGCGCTCAAGCTCAACCGGGACGCGCAGAACGACACCCTCACCGCGGCGCTCGAGCACCTGCCCGAGGGCGGGCGCGTGGTCTTCGTGACCAGCCACCAGGCGCACTTCATCAACGACGTCGAGACCATGCCGGAGTACGTGGAGGTCGCGAAGTCCAAGCGCGCCGGTGAGGACGCCCTCACCGCACGCATCCCGGAGCTGACCGAGAAGGGCATCACGTTCGTGGTGGTCTCCGGCGACATGATCGAGGGCACCGTGACCGCGACCCTGCTGAACCGGGCCCGCCCGGGGGCGCTCGAGGAGCGCCGCGAGGCCGCCGGCAAGCTCTACTCCGTGCAGGAGTTCGCCGAGGAGATCGCCCGGATGGTCACAGCGGACGTCCCCACCGGGCACGTCGAGCTCGTCGGCGGCGCCGACGACTTCCTGGCGAAGGCCGGGCGCAGGTAGGCCCACGGCTCCCGACGACGAGAGCGGGGCGGTCACCTTCCGGGTGACCGCCCCACTCTCGTCCGTGCCGCCGTTCCTGCCGGGGGTGGCGGCGGGCCCGCGGGAGACGGACGATGGAGGGGACCACCACGGGAAGGACCGGGCCATGGGCGCACGGACCGTCGCCGAGCGCCACCGGTGGGCGGTGGAGCAGCTCGGCCTCCGCCCGGCGTCCCGGGTGCTCGAGTTCGGCTGCGGTGGCGGCGCGGCGGCGCAGCTCGTCCTCGGCCGGCTCTCCGGCGGGTCGGTGCTGGCGATCGACCGCTCGGCCACGGCCGTGGCGCGTGCCGCGGACCGCAACCGCACGGCCGTGGACGCCGGGGTGCTGACGGTCCGGCGCGTCGCGCTCGCCGACCTCGACGCTCCCGCCGGGTCCTTCGACGTCGCGTTCGGCGTGGACGTCAACGTCTTCTGGACGACCTCCGCGGAGCCCGAGCTGTCCGTGCTGCGGCAGGTGCTGGTCCCGGGGGGCACGCTGCTCGTCGCGTACGGACCCGGTCCGCGCCCGGACCGCCGGGCCGCCCTCCTGGAGCGGGTGCGCCGAGCCGTGGCCGCCCACGGGTTCGCCGACGCCGCGGTGCTCGAGGAGGACCGGGACGGCGGGGTGCGGGCGCGTGCCGGAGCCCCACGGGGCGGAGCCGCTGCCGGCGGCGCGAAACCGGCCGCAATGTGACGCCGTCCGCCCGCGGCGGGGCACATCATGGACTCCACGGCGCGAGGCCGTCCGCGCCTCGACCAGGAGCACCTCCGCGCGGTGCGGAGCCGAGCGAGGAGCCACCATGACCCCACAGCCCACCGGACGCCTCGACCCCGGCGGTCACCTCGTCCTCACGCGCACGTTCCGCGCCCCGGTCGAGGAGGTCTGGTCCGCGGTCACGGACGCCGGCCGGCTCGCCCGGTGGTACGGGACGTGGAGCGGGGACCCGGCCTCCGGGCGCGTCGAGGTCCTGATGACCGCCGAGGACTGGGACCAGCCCGAGCCCCTGCTGATCCGCCGGTGCGACCCGCCGCGGCACCTGGCGCTCACCCTGGGCACGGCGGCCGACGCCTGGCGCGTGGACCTCGACCTCCTGGACGAGGACGGCACGACCCTCCTGCAGCTCACCCACCGGTACCCGGACCCCGACGAGGTGGAGTCGGTCGGGCCCGGCTGGGAGTACTACCTGGACCGGCTCGTCGCCGCCGAGACCGGTGGGGAGCCGGACGCCGTCGACTTCGCCCGGGACTACCACCCCGCGATGTCCGGGCACTACCGGCCCCTCGCCGAGCAGCTCCGGGCCCGGGACTGACCCGCCCGGGCGGGCCTCACCCGGGTCCCGGGATCGGCCCCGGCCCGGTGGGACTCACGCCGGGTTCGGGCTCGCGATCTGGATGAGGTTGCCGCAGGTGTCGTCGAGCACCGCGGTGGTGTACGGGCCCGAATCCGTGGGCTCCTGGACGAAGTGCACCCCGCGCTCGCGGAGCCGTTCGTACTCCGCGCGCACGTCCTTGACCCCGAAGCTCGTGAACGGGATGCCGTCGGCGACGAGTGCGGCCTTGAACGGTCCCACGGCGGGGTGCTCGGAGGGCTCGAGCACCAGCTCGACGCCCTCGGGCGCCTGGGGCGAGACCACGGTGAGCCAGCGGGCGCCGCCGGCGGGGACGTCGTGCTTGACCATGAAGCCGAGCTTGCCGGTGTAGAACAGCAGGGCCTGCTGCTGGTCGTCGACGAAGACGCTGGTGTGGGTGATTCTCATGGGACGCTCCTTCTCGGGTCAGGTGGCGCGGGGCGCATCAGGAGCCGGCGTCGCCGACGCTGAACATCCAGTGGATGCCGAACCGGTCGGTGCACATCCCGAACAGGCCGCCCCAGGGCGCCTCCTCGAGCGGCATCGTGACGGCCCCGCCCGCACCCAGTGCCTCCCACCAGCCGCGCATCACGGTCTCGTCGTCGCCGCTCACGGAGACGGAGATGTTGTCCCCGACGGTCAGGTCCATGCTGTTCGGGGTGTCGGACGCCATCAGGACCATGCCGGTGCCGGTGGTGAGCATCGCGTGCATGACCTTGTCCTGCTCCGCGGGGTCGTCGCTGGCCCCGTACTCGCTGAAGCGGCTGATCGACAGCTCCCCGCCGAACACGGAACGGTAGAACGTCATCGCCTCCTCGGCCGTGTCCCGGAACGAGAAGTAGGGATTGAGCAGCATGGGCATGGTGGGGCCTCCGCGTCGATCGGTCGATGCCCCCATCATGACGCCGTCGGCGGCGCGGGGGAAGCAGCCCTGGGAAGCCGCCGGCGGGGTGCGTAACCTGGTGCGCATGAGCAGAACGCAGTACTACGTGGCGGCCAGCGCCGACGGGTACATCGCCGACCGGGAGAACCACCTCGACTGGTTGCTGCAGTACGGCTTCGAGGCCTACCAGGAGCACTACGACGCCTTCCTGGCCGACGTCGGGGCGCTCGCGATGGGGGCGAGCACCTACGAGTTCGTCCTCGACCAGGGGGGCTGGGCGTACGGCGACCTGCCGGTGTGGGTGTTCACCCACCGCGAGCTGCCGCGGCCGGAGGGGGCGAACCTGCAGTTCGTCAGCGGTTCCGTCACCCTGCACGCCGACGCCCTGGTGGCGTCCGCGGGCGGGCGGAACCTGTGGGTGGTGGGCGGCGGGCAGCTCGCGGCCCAGTTCGCGGACGCCGGTCTGCTCGACGAGCTGTGGCTGACCTACATGCCGATCGTCCTGGGCGGAGGGCATCCCGTCCTCCCGACCGCGGCGGCGCGCGACCTGCGGCTCCAGCGGACCACGCACTTCGAGGGCGGCGCCGTGGAGCTGCGCTACGTCCTGCAGGGCCCGGACCGGCAGGTGTGGCCGGAGTAGCCGCCCGCCGTTGTCGGGCCGTGGCCCAGGACTACATTTCCTGCCACGCCCTCGGCGGCCGCTCCGCCGCTCCACCGGGGCCCGAGCGACCCTCGTCGCAGGACCTCGCCATGAGCACCCACCGTCCGGTCACCGCTGACCGCGCGACCGATCGGGCCCTCCGGGACCTCGCGGGGCTCCTCACCGGCGCCCTCATCGGCCCGCACGACCCCGACTACGACGACGCACGCCGGGTCTGGAACGGCATGGTCGACGTCCGTCCCCGAGCCCTCGTCCGGGCCGGGTCCGTGGCCGACGTCGACCTCGTCCTGGCGACCGCCCGGCGCACCGGCCTGCCGCTGGCCGTGAGCGGCGGCGGCCACAACATCGCCGGGCACAGCACGGTCGCGGACGGCCTCGTCCTGGACCTCGGCGGTCTCACCGGAGTCGTCGTCGACCCAGCGGCGCGCCTCGTGACCGCCCAGCCGGGGGCCACCCTCGCCCACGTGGACCGGGCGACGGCCCCGCACGGCCTCGCCGTTCCGCTCGGGGTGGTCGGCGGCACCGGCGTCGCCAGGCTCACCCTCGGCGGGGGCATCGGCTGGCTGACCCGCACCCACGGCCTGACCATCGACAACCTGGTCTCCGCGGAGGTCGTGACCGCCGCGGGAGAGCACCTGCACGTCGACGGGACCGAGCACCCCGAGCTCTTCCGGGGACTGCACGGCGGGGGCGGGAACTTCGGCGTGGTCACCTCCTTCCGGTACCGGGCCCACCCGCTGGCATCGCCCGTGCTCGTGGGCGGCCTCGTCTACCGCCGCCCGCGGTGGGAGCACGCGCTGGCGGCCTTCGAGGTCTGGACGCGGGAACTCCCGGACGAGATGAACACCATCGTGTCCTTCGTGGTCCTCCCGCCGGAGTACGGGCTCGGGCCGGAGGTGCTCATGACCGTCGGCCTCGCCTGGGCCTCGCCGCGGCACGGGGCCGGGCTCGAGCTCGTCGACCGGCTGCGCGCGGCGGCGCCACCCGACCTCGAGACCGTGGGACCGGTGCCGTGGACCGTGTGGCAGACCGCGAAGGACCCGGTCTTCCCGACCGGCTCCCGCGGCTACTGGAAGAACGTGGCGTTCAGCCGCCTGGACGAGGAGGTCGTCTCCGCGCTCGTGGCCGCGGCCTCCGAGATCACCTGGGTGGGCAGCGGCATCAACCTGCACTGTCTGCGGGGCGCCTTCGGCCGGGTGCCCGAGGACGCCACGGCGTGGCCGAGCCGCTCCGCGAGGTTCTGGCTGAACATCTTCGGCTTCTGGCGCGACCCGGCCGACGACGCCCGGCTCACGGCGTACGCCCGGGCGGTGCACGCCGCCCTGGAGCCCTTCGCCGAGCCGGGCCAGTACGTCAACTTCCTGGGGGCGGAGACCGGCGGCGACCCGGTGGCGGCGGCGCGGCAGGCCTACGGGCGCGCCAAGCACGAGCGGCTGGTCGAGCTGAAGAACCGCTTCGATCCGGAGAACATGTTCCGCGGCAACCACAACATCGTCCCGACGGCGTCCCGCTGACGCCCGTCGAGGTCCCGGAGCCGGGCGGGGGCCGAGCCCTCAGCGCGCGGGGGCCGGGCGCGGCAGCCCGTACCAGGCCGCGGCGCTGTCGTGCAGCACGGCCGCCGCGGCGTCGGTGCCCAGGGTCTCGACGACCAGAGCGACGTCGGCGTCCCGGAACGGGCGCTCCGCCCGGGTGCTCGGCAGGTCGGTGCCGAACAGCAGCGCGGTCGGGTCCACGGCGTGGATCCGGCGCAGCGCGTCCGGCACGTCGAGGTCGACGCGGCCGAAGCCCGTCGCCTTGACCTTCACGCCGAGCCCGACGAGCTCGAGCAGCCGCGGCAGCCCCGCCGCGCTCATGCCGAGGTGGTCGACGCCGGCCCGCGGCAGCCGCCGCAGCACGGGGGCGAGGTGCTCCAGCGCGGCGGCGTCCAGGTAGAACTCGGCGTGCCACCCGGCGAGGTCGTGCACCCGCCGGGCCAGCCGCTCGATGCCGGCGGGGTCCGCGTCCGCGCCGCGGCGGAGGTTGAAGCGCACCGCCCGCACCCCCGCCGCGTGCAGCTCGCGCACCTGCTCGTCCGCGACCGCGGGCGGCAGCTGGGTCACGCCGACGAAGCCCGGGCCGAGCTCCGCCAGCGCCGCACGCAGGTAGCTCTGGTCGTGGCCCTGGAAGGAGCCGCTCACCACCGCCCCGCCCACCACGCCCAGCCCGCGGACCCGCCGCCGGTAGTCCCCGACCGTGAAGCTGGGCGGCACGTACCCCTGGTTCGGCACCAGCGGGAACCGGGGGTCGACCACGTGCAGATGGGCGTCGATCATGGCGTCATTGTGCCCGATGCCGCTGTTGTGCCCGATGCCGCTGGTGTTCCCGATGCGGCTGTTCCCCGTGCCGCCGGACCGTGCGCCGCTGTTCCGGGTGCCGTCGTCGATGCCGGTGGCCCGGCCGCCCGGCGCCGCGGTCCGCTCCGCGCGGCACCCCTCGGGGGAGGGCCCGACCGCGACACGGGGCGGCACCCGACACCAGCGCATGCACACACATATGCTTTTCGTCGATGACCACCACCGCCCCGACCCCCGCCCACGAGCTGCAGGCCGCCGAGGAAGCGCTCGACCGTGCCCGGCGCAGCTACGCCCGGAAGCTGCTGCGCCTGGTGGCCGCCGAGCTGACCCGCCGGCACCCCGACGCGGCACGCCTGGACGTGCTCACCCGCGACGGCGACGAGGAGTTCTTCGTCGACGCCCTGCGCGACGCCGACGGCGAGTACGTCTGGGGCGATCCGGGCCGGGTCGTGGTGGTGCGCGAGACGGCCGACGACGAGCTCGGCGGCACCGTCACCGTCGCCGCGCGGGACGTGCGCGAGCTCGTGAGCCGCGCGCTGGACGCCTACGACGGGCCGCTGGAGACCCTGCTGCGCCACGACCAGGAGCGCGACACCTTCTGGCTGGCCCTGACCTGACCCTGACCTGCCCCGACCGTACCGGCCGGGGGCGCGGCGACCGCGCTCGTGCGGGTCACTCCTCGAACGGAGGCCACAGGCTGGTCCCCAGCCGGACCTCCAGGCGGGCGATCGTGTACCCGTCCGGCCAGACGTGTCCGTCCAGGATCCGGGACAGCGCGGTGTGGTCGACACCGGTGAGCGCCCCGACCTCCCGCAGGGGCCGGGATCCTACCGCCGCCCGCAGGTTCAGCGCGAACAGCCGCGCCCGCTCCGCCACCGGGTCGCCGCAGATCTCGTCCGGCCAGGAGAGGCAGTGGTCCTGTGGTTCCGGTCGCACTCTGCTCGCCATGGCGAGCAGTCTAGGGACCGGCCCTGAGCATGAACCGAGGATCAGGAGGCCGCGGGCCCGTAGCGGTGCTCCGGGCGGCCGGTGCTCCCGTAGCGGAGCTGGATATCGACCGACCCGTCCTCCGCCAGCGCGGAGAGGTAGCGCTGGGCCGTGGCCCGGGAGATGCCGACCTTGCGGGCGATCTCCGCGGCCGAGAGCGGTGTCCCGGCCTCCAGGGCCGCGAGGACCGAGGCCTCCGTCGCGGACCGGGTGCGCTCGCCGGGGGAGGCGGTCTCGCCCGGGTGCAGGGCGTGCAGGGCGCGGTCCACGGTCTCCTGCGTCAGCCCGTCCCGGTCGGTGAGCAGCCGGCGGTACCGGGCGTAGGCCCGCAGGGTGCGCGCCAGCCGCTCGTTCGGGAACGGTTTGATGAGGTAGGCGAGGGCGCCGCGGCGGACGGCGGTCCGCACGGAGGCCGGGTCGGCCGCCGCGGTGAGCATGATGACGTCGACGTCCAGGGCCCGCAGCAGGTCCAGGCCGAGCGCGTCGGGCAGATAGACGTCCAGCAGCACGAGGTCGGGCTGGTGGGCGTGGACGGTGCGCATCGCCTGCTCGGCGGTGCCCACGGGGGTCAGCGCCGTGAAGCCCGGCACGGCGTTCACGAAGCCCGCGTGCAGCCGTCCCACGTGGAAGTCGTCGTCGACCACGAGGACCACCAGGTCGTCGCTCATCCTGCACCTCCTGATCTGCCGGCGGACCGTTCCCCGCGGACGTCGGCCCCGGGGTCGCGGACCACGGTACCGGGCAGGCGCGCGCAGAAGACGGCTCCCGGTCCGCCGGGGCGCCCGGGATCCGCCACCCAGACGTCCCCACCGCGCCGACGGGCCAGTTCACGGCTGAGGGACAGCCCGAAGCCCTGGCCGTGGACGTCGGGCAGCGCGTCGAACGCCGTTCCGCCGCTCGTCCCGGACGCGACGGACGGGGCGGCACCGGACGGGACGGCGGTGGACCAGCCCTGGGCGAAGATCGGCTCGGGGTCCTCCACCGGGAGCCCGTCGCCGGAGTCGGCCACGACGAGGTGCAGGGTGCCCTCCCCGCCGGTCCAGTCGTCGAGCAGCTCGACCTCGACCCAGTGCTCCTCCGCCGCGCCCTGGACGGCGGCGCGGACGGCGTTGTCCACGAGGCTTCCGATCACAGTGGTGACGTCCTGGGGGTCCGTGATCCGGCCGCGGACCAGGGTGTCCGCGCCGATGCGCAGGCTCACGCCGCGCTCGGCGGCCTCGACGCTCTTGGCCCCCAGGAAGGCCTGCAGGTAGGGGTCCCGCAGCAGTTCGGCGCGTTCGGCCGGGTAGCTCAGGGGCCCGGTCTCGGTCACCTCTGCCACGTACCGGCGGGCCTCCTCGGCGTCGCCGATGGCGAGCAGCCCCGAGATGGTGTGCAGGCGGTTGGCGAACTCGTGGCGCTGGGCGCGCAGGGCGGTGCTGAGGGCGCCGACAGCGTCGAGCTGCCGGGTCAGGGACTGCAGCTCGGTGCGGTCCCTGATCAGCACCACCCAGCCCAGCTCGGGTGCGTCCGTGCCGGGCTCGGGTGCCGCTCGCCGGGGTCCTCGCAGGCGTCGTTGCGGCGCCCGGGTGGGGCGCACCGCCCGGGCGGAGAGGATCAGCACGCGTGGGCCGATGACCTGTTCGATCGCCGGGGACTCCGGGGTGGCCGCGGCCAGCAGCGCAGCGAAGGAGGCCGGCAGACCGGTGTCTCCCAGGCGCTCGCCCACCAGCCGTTCCGGGTCCTCGATCCCCAGCAGGCGCCCCGCCTCGCGGTTGCACACGGTGATCCGCTCCTGCACGGAGACGCCCACGACGCCTTCGTCGACCCCGCGCAGCACCGCCTCCTGGTCCTGCGCCAGCGTGGCGATCTCCTCCGGCTCGAGTCCCAGGGTGAGGCGCTTGAGCCGTCGGGCGAGGCCGGCGGAGGCCACCGCGGCCAGGGCGAGCGCACCGAGGGTGGTGAGGACGACAGGGGTGATCGCCTTGCGCAGGCGGGCCAGGACGTCCTCCCGGGAGAACCCCACGTTGACCCCTCCGACCACCTCCGTGTCCGAGCCGGGGGCGTAGACCGGTACCTTCGCCCGGGCGGAGTGCCCGAGCGTGCCGCGCTCCTGGCTGGTGACCTCCAGCCCGGCCAGGGCCTCGGCCGGGTCCGTGCTGACCCGTTGCCCCAGCTGGGCCGGGTTCGGGTGGGAGAGCCGGATGCCCTCGTCGTCGTAGATGACCACGAAGAGCGCAGCCGTGCGGCGCCGCACGTCCTCCGCGGTGTCCTGGAGGGGGCCGGCCGACAGGCCGGCCGCGGTCAGCTCGCCCGGACCCGCGTCCGAGAGGGCGGCGACGTGCTTCCGGACGTCCTCGTCGGCCGCCATGGACCGGGCGATGGACAGGGCCTGCTGCTCGGCGTCACGGCCCAGGTCCTCGTAGGTGAGCCAGCCGAAGATGGCCCCGGTGGCCGCGACGACCACGGCGACGACGCCCAGCTGGAGCAGCATCATCCGGGCCAGGAAGCCGGGGCGCTGCCGGGGCGCACCGGGTGCCGTCACTGTCTCTCCTCGTGGCCGGGGTGGTCTCCTGCACGACCACTGCGCGTGGTGCACCCCACTCTACGACGCGGGGCGTCCATCGGGGCGTCCGTCCGGGGCGGCGACCCCGGCGGGGGCGCACGGGGTCAGAGGTCGGCGAAGAAGCGGACCGCGTCCAGGTTCGGCAGGTTGACCTGGGCGTCGGCGGCCGCACGCGGGGCGGGCTTGGCGTTGAAGGCCACGCCGAGCCCGGCGGCGGTCAGCATGTCGATGTCGTTGGCGCCGTCGCCCACGGCGATGACGTCCTCGGAGGCGACGCCCAGCTCCTCGGCCCAGGTCCGCAGGCACCGTTCCTTGACGGCGCTGTCCACGACCTCGCCGAGCACCTTGCCGGTGAGCCTGCCGTCGACGACCTCGAGGGTGTTGGCGGCGTGCCGGGTGAGCCGCAGCTGCTCGGCGAGCGGCGTGAGGATGCCCAGGAAGCCCCCGGAGACCGCGGCCACGGCGTGCCCCTCCCGCAGGAAGGCCTTGATGAGCACGTCCGCGCCGGGGGAGAGCCGCACCGCGGCGCGGACCTCGTCGAGCACGGACGCGGGCAGCCCCGCGAGGGACTCGACCCGCGCGTGCAGGGACTGGGCGAAGTCCAGCTCCCCGCGCATGGCCGCCTCGGTCACGGCGGCGACCTCGTCCTCGCGTCCCGCGTGGGCCGCGAGCATGTCCACGACCTCCTGCTGGATGAGCGTGGAGTCGACGTCCATGATGAGCAGCTTCTTGCGCTCCGGGTCGAACAGGGTGGACGGCACCACGTTGACGTCCACGCCGGGCAGCATCTGCACCAGGGGGTCCGGCCGCAGGGCCGCGAGCAGGGCGGTCGCGTCGGAGCCGTGCACGAGCGCGGTGAAGGCGTTGTAGCCGGGGACCTCCGAGTCCGGGCCGGCCGAACCGGGTCCGGTCACCCGCACGCTGGAGAAGCGCTCGACCTCGGCGCCGGCGTCCTGCACGAGGGAGAGGATGCGCTCACGGGCCTCCGGGTCCGGATTCTGGGCGAACGCGATGACGGCGAGGTCGGTGGTCATGTGCGCCAGCTTATCGGCAGGTCCGGCCGACGACCGACGCGGGCCCTCGCTCGGCTCGTCACTCGGGCCGGAGCGCCGCGACGTCGGAGACCAGCCGGATGTGCTCGACCATCGCCCGCGCCGCCTCCTCCGGCTTCTGCTCGCGGATGGCGCCGGCGATGGCGCGGTGGGACTCGAGGGAGCGCTCCGGGCGCCCCTCCTGGCTGAGCGACTCGATGCGGGTCTCCCGCACCAGGTCGGAGATCTGCGCCATGAGGCGGGCCAGCACGGCCGAGTGGGCGGCCGCGGTGACGGCGGCGTGGAAGAGCTCGTCCCCCTCGAGCCCGCGCCCGCCCCGGGCGATGTCCTCGGCCATGACCTCGAGCGCGTGCTCGACGGCGGCCAGGTCCTCGGGGGTCCGGCGGGTGGACGCGAGCTCGGCGAGCTTGGTCTCCACGGCGCTGCGCGCGTCGACGATGTCCGGCAGCCGGTCGGCGTGCTCCCGCAGGCCCCGCAGGACGGCGGCGCTGCTGGGCCGGTAGAGCAGGACGGCGCCGTTGCCGTGCTGCACGTCGATCACGCCCAGCACCTCGAGAGCCACGAGCGCCTGCGCCACCGTGGCGCGGGACACGCCGAGCCGCTCGGCGAGGTCTCGCTCCGGCGGCAGCCGGTCGCCGGGCCGCATCCGATGCTCGATGACGTGGTCCAGCAGCCGCTCCACCACCTGCTCGTACAGCCGCGGCCGCTCCACGCGGTCCAGCCCCCGGGCCACTGCCACCGCCGGCCTCCCCGATCGCTCTGCGCCGGGCGGGCCGCCCGGGTCGTCGTTGGTCGTCGTCCGCGCGGCGTCCTCGTCGCGCGGAGTCCAGGGCCATCGTACCCAGGGTGGTTGACAAAGGGCCAGGTGTCCTATTGGCTAGGCCAAAACCTGTGCTCCGGATCACACTCCGCCGCCTCGGTCCGACCCGCGGGAACTCCCCGCCCTCGTCAGAAAGCAGTCCCATGGGCCCTGAAGTCCTCTCGATCCTCATCCTGGCCGCGATGTTCGTGGTGGCCACCGTCCTGCCCGTCAACATGGGGGCGCTGGCCTTCGTGGGCGCGTTCGTGCTGGGGGTGTTCGTCCTCGGGATGGACACCGACCAGATCCTCGAAGCCTTCCCGGGCGGGCTGTTCCTCACCATCGTGGGCGTGACCTATCTCTTCGCCATCGCCCAGAAGAACGGCACCGTGGACCTGCTCGTGCAGGCGGCGGTGAGAATGGTGGGCAACAGGGTGGCCCTGATCCCGTGGATCATGTTCTTCGTCACCGCCGTGATCACCGCCGTGGGCGCCCTGTCCCCGGCGGCGGTGGCGATCATCGCCCCCATCGCGCTGAGCTTCGCGGCCAAGTACAAGCTCAATCCACTGATGATGGGCATGATGGTCATCCACGGCGCCCAGGGCGGAGGGTTCTCACCGATCTCCGTCTACGGCGTGACCGTCAACGGCATCGTCGCCGGAGCCGGCCTGGACGTCAGCCCCCTCGCCGTGTTCCTGTCCAGCCTGGTCTTCAACACCCTCATCGCCGTCGGACTGTTCCTGGTGCTGGGCGGCAGGGGGCTGTTCTCCGCCCGGGCGGAGGACTTCGTGGAGCGGGCGGCCGAGGCCCGCCTGTCCCGCAGCAAGGTCGCCGCCGGCCACACCGGGGACAAGGACGTCGACTTCAAGGGCTTCGGCTCCGGCATGTACGGCCCCCGCGACCCGGCCGGCTCCTCCGAGCCGCCGGCCCAGCGCGAGGGCCGGTTCCCCCAGATCGCCACCATTGTCGGCCTGGTCGTCCTGGCCGTCGTGGCGCTCGGCTTCGGCGTGGACGTCGGCTTCGTGGCCATCACCGTCGCCGTCGCCCTGGCCCTGGTCTCCCCGAAGGCGCAGAAGGGCGCGGTCAACAAGATCGACTGGTCCACCGTGCTTCTGCTGGGCGGCATGCTCACCTTCGTCGGCGTGCTGCAGGAAGCCGGCACCATCGAGTACGTCTCCAACGGCGTGGCCGGCCTGGGGATGCCGCTGCTGGCGGCGCTGCTGATCTGCTACATCGGCGCCGTCGTCTCCGCGTTCGCGTCCTCCACCGCCATCCTGGCCGCGCTCATCCCCCTGGCCGTGCCCTTCCTGCTCGCCGGAGAGGTCGGCGCCACCGGGCTGATCTGCGCCCTGGCCGTGGCCTCGACGATCGTCGACGTCTCCCCGTTCTCCACCAACGGGGCCCTCGTGCTCGCCAACGCCCCCGCTGAGGTGGACCGCGACGTCTTCTACAAGAAGATCCTCGTCTACGCGACCGGCGTGGTGGTGATCGGCCCGCTGCTGGCCTGGGCCGTGATGGTCGCCCCCGGCTGGCTGTGACCCCTCGCCCCGCTGCCCCTCACCGACCCCGTACCTGGAGGAATCCCACCGTGACCGACATCCGCCCCGCACCCGGCACCACTGCCCGCACCGCTCCCCAGGAGGACCCGCGGCCCGGCGGCCCCCTGGCCGGCACCCTCGTCGTGGACCTGTCCCGGGCCCTGGCCGGCCCGCACGCGGCCATGATGCTGGCCGACCTGGGCGCGCGGGTCGTCAAGATCGAGAACCCCGGCACGGGCGACGACACCCGCGGCTGGGGCCCGCCCTTCGTGGGCCCCGAGGACAACCCGCAGGCCACGTACTTCCTGTCCTGCAACCGCAACAAGGAGTCCGTGGCCCTGGACCTCAAGTCCGAGGACGGCGGACAGGTGCTCCGGGCGCTCGTGGAGCGTGCCGACGTCCTGGTGGAGAACTTCCGGCCCGGGGTGCTGGACCGGCTCGGCTTCTCCGTCGAGGAGCTGCACCGCCTGAACCCCCGCCTCGTGGTGCTCTCCATCACCGGCTTCGGCCACGACGGGCCGGAGTCCCGGCGCAGCGGCTACGACCAGATCGTCCAGGGCGAGGCCGGGCTCATGTCGCTCACCGGTTCCGGCCCGGACGACCCGCAGCGGGTGGGTGTGCCCATCGCCGACCTGCTGGCCGGGATGAACGGCGCCTACGGAGTGCTGGCCGCCCTCTACGAGCGGACGCGCACCGGGTCCGGGAAGGTCGTGCGCACGTCCCTGCTGTCCTCGGTGGTCGGGGTGCACGCCTTCCAGGGCACGCGCGCCACCGTCGCCCACGAGGTGCCGCGGGCCCAGGGCAACCACCACCCCTCCATCGCGCCCTACGGGCTGTTCGCCTGCCGCGGCGGGAAGGTGCAGATCAGCGTGGGCAGCGAGAAGCTGTGGCGCACCTTCGCCGGTGCCTTCGGGATCGACGCCGACCGGCCGGAGTTCGCGACCAACGCCGACCGCGTCCGCAACCGCCCGGCGGTGATCGCCGCCGTCGAGGAGGCCTTCGCCGCGCACGGCCCGGGGGAGCTGCTGGACCGGCTGGCCGGGATCGGCATCCCGGCCGGGAAGGTGCGGTCCCTGGACGAGGTCTACGCGTGGGAGCAGGTGCGCTCGCAGGGGCTGGTCGTCGGCGTCGACCACGAGGTCCTCGGGCCCGTCGAGCTGCCCGGCCCCGCGGTGCGCTTCTTCGCCCCCGGGGACGCGGGCGAGACCACCCGGCGCGACCACGCCGCCCCGCCCGTGCTGGACCAGCACGGGCGGTCCGTCCGCGACTGGCTGGAAGCCACCGGACCCGGCTCCGGTCCGGCCGCCCAGCGAGAGGAGCACCTGCGATGACCGCCGAGCCCCTGCCCGAGGCCCCCTCCGGCGCCCTCAGCGTGCACCGTCGAGGCCCCGTGGCCTGGGTGGTGCTGGAGCGCCCCGAGCGGCGCAACGCCCTGTCCCCGGCCATGTGGGCCGCCCTGCCGGCCCTGCTGGGGGAGCTCGACGCCGACCCGGGCGTGCGGGTGATCGGCCTGCGCGGGGCGGGCGGGGTGTTCTCGGCCGGGGCGGACATCGCCGAGGTCTTCGAGTGCCTGGGGGAGCCCGGCACCGGTCTGCCCCGCGGTGGGCTGCTGGCCGAGGCGGAGGCCGCCCTGGCGGCGGTGCACAAGCCCACCGTGGCCGCCCTGGAGGGCTACTGCATGGGCGGGGCCTGGATGCTGGCCGCCGCCTGCGACCTGCGCATCGCCGCGGCCTCCCTGCGGATCGGGCTGACCCCGGCCCGGATCGGCATCGTGTTCCCGGCCTCCGGCATCCAGAACCTGGTGCGCCTGGTCGGCCCCGGGACGGCCTCCTACCTGCTGCTCACCGGGGACACGGTCACCGCCGCCGACGCCGAGGCCTGGGGCATGCTCACCCGCGTCGTGGCGGACGAGGACTTCGAGACCGCCCTGGAACGGGCGGTCACGGGCCTGGCGCAGCGGTCCCAGCTGAGCGTGCAGGCGCACAAGCACCTCATCGGGCTCGCCTCCCGGGACGGGCCCGAGGCCGCCGACCTTGGCGCGGACGAGGTGTCGGAGGCCCTCTTCCGCGAAGTCCTCCAGGGGCCCGACGCCCGCATCGGGCAGCGGGCGTTCCTGGCCAAGGAGCCGCCCCGCTTCCGGTGGGCCGGGGAGGACTTCTGGGCGGCCCGGTCCGGCGCGGCCGGGAGGGGGAAGGAGCACCGCGCGTCGGCCATCAGGGGCCGGTGGCCGCGCCGCTCCTCCCGTCCCTGACGGTGCCCGCGCCGCACCGGTGCGCCGGTGCGGCGCACCGCGTGTTCTAGAGTGGCGGGTATGAGTGCTGTGGTGGAGATGGTGGACGTCAGCGTGGTCCGCGGGCAGAAGACGCTGCTGGATTCCGTGGACTGGGTCGTCAACGAGGGTGAGCGCTGGGTCATCCTGGGCCCCAACGGCGCCGGCAAGACCACGCTGCTGTCCATCGCGGCCGCGCGCCTGCACCCCTCCCGCGGCATGGTCGACATCCTGGACGAGATCCTCGGCGCGGTGGACGTGTTTGAGCTGCGCCCCCGCATCGGACTGACCTCCGCCGTGCTCGCCGCCCAGATCCCCGACGCCGAGTCCGTGCGCAACTGCGTGGTCACCGCCGCGTACGGGGTGACCGGGCGGTGGACCGAGAGCTATGACGACGCCGACGAGACCCAGGCGCGCGAACTCATGGCCGCGTGGGGGATCGAGCACCTGGCGGAGCGCCGCTTCGGCTCGCTCTCGGAGGGGGAGCGCAAGCGCGTCCTGATCGCCCGCGCCCTGATGACCGACCCCGAGCTGCTGCTGCTCGACGAACCCGCCGCCGGCCTCGACGTGGGCGGGCGCGAGGACCTGGTGGCCCGGCTGGACGAGCTGGCCCGGGACGGGGGGTCCCCGGCCATCGTCATGGTCACCCACCACCTCGAAGAGGTGCCCGACGCCTTCACCCACGCGCTGCTGCTGCGCGAGGGCCGCGTGGTGGCCGCCGGCCCCGTCCGCACGGTCATGACGCAGAAGAACCTCTCCGAGACCTTCGGCCTCCCGCTGAAGCTGGTGAAGGTCGGCAACCGCTTCGCCGCGTTCGGCCGGTCCTGACCCGCTGTGGTGCCGGAGACCCTCGCCGCCCTCGCCGCCGACTTCCCGTTCGAGTGGTGGCAGGCCGCCCTCATCCTGCTCGCCGGTGTCGCCGCCGGACTGATCAACACCATCGTGGGCTCGGGCACCCTCGTGACCTTCCCCGTGCTCGTGACCATGGGCGTCCCGCCCGTCACGGCGTCCATGTCCAACGCGATGGGCCTCATCGCGGGCAACCTCACCGGTGCCTGGAACTACCGCCACGAGCTCGCGGGCGTGGAGCGGACCTTGCTCAAGCTCATCCCCTGCTCCGCGCTGGGCGGGGTGATCGGCGCGTGGCTGCTCCTGCACCTGCCCGAGGAGGTCTTCGGCTACGCCGCGCCGGGGCTGGTCGTCGTCGCCCTCGTGTTCGTGGTCTTCCAACCCCGGCTCCAGGCGCTGGTGCGCCGGCGCAAGGACGAACAGGCCGCGGCCGCCGCCGCGGCGGCCCGGGCCCGCGGGGAGACCCCGCGCACCCTCGACCCCGACCGGGCCCCGCAGCCCGCGTCCCTGTACGCCCTGGTGTTCCTGGCCGGGATCTACGGCGGGTACTTCGTGGCGGCCCAGGGCGTGCTGCTGCTCGGCATCCTGGGCGTGTTCCTGCTGGCCTCCCTGCAGGCCGCCAACGCCGTGAAGGTGGTGCTGGTGGCGGCGGTGAACATCGTCGCCGCCGTGTCCTACATCCTCTTCGCGTTCGACCGGATCGACTGGTGGGTCGTGCTGCTCATCGCCGTCAGCTCCACGGTGGGCGCCTGGGCGGGGGCCAAGATCGGCCGCCGGCTCTCCCCGGTCCTGCTGCGCACCGTGATCGTGGCCCTTGGGGTCGTGGCGCTCGTGAGCCTCGTGTCCCAGCTGCTCTGAGACCGGCCGCGCCCCCGGGCGGGTCCAGGACCCCCGCACGGCACCGGCTACCATTCCGGGCGGACCCCCGCCCGCGACGACCCCGACCCCGAAGAGACCCCGTGACCGACTTCCCCCACCTGATCCGCCTCGACAGCCCCGACGACCCCCGTGTGGCCGACTACGCCCGCCTGACCGACGTCAGGCTGCGGCGCAAGCTCGAGCCTGAGCGCGGCATGTACATCGCCGAGTCCTCCAAGGTCCTCCGCCGGGCGCTCGCGGCCGGGCACACGCCCCGGTCCTTCTTCATGGCGGACAAATGGCTGGAGGACCTCGCGGACGTCCTGGCGGAGCACCCGGACGTCCCCCTGTACGTCGGCCCGGACGAGGTGCTCGAGCAGATCACGGGCTTCCACCTGCACCGCGGGGCGATCGCGGCCATGCAGCGCCCGGAACCGGTGGACCTGGAGCGGCTCCTGGCGTCGTCGCACCGGGTGGCGATCCTCGAGGACATCGTGGACCACACCAACGTGGGGGCGATCTTCCGCTCCGCCGCCGCGCTCGACGTCGACGCCGTGCTCGTCACCCCGCGCTGCGCCGACCCCCTGTACCGGCGCTCCATCCGGGTCTCCATGGGCACCGTGTTCCAGGTCCCGTGGACCCGGCTGCAGCACTGGACCGGCGACCTGCAGCGGATCAAGGACGCGGGCTTCACCACGGCGGCGCTCGCCCTGAGCGACGACTCGATCACCCTCCAGGAGCTGTCCGCGCGCCGGGACGAGCGGCTCGCCCTCGTCCTCGGCACCGAGGGGGACGGGCTGAGCGCCGCCGCCGTCCACCACGCGGATCTCACCGTGCGGATCCCGATGTCCCACGGCGTGGACTCCCTCAACGTCGCCGCCGCCTCGGCCGTGGCGTTCTGGGAGACCCGGCCCGGCCGGCAGGAGCCCGGACTCTCCGCCCCGTAACGGTTCGACCTCCAATTGCCGCCCGACCGGTGCTGTTGGCGATCGCGAAATCTACGCTTTAAGGGTCTGCACGGCCCGGTCCCTCAAACCTCGGCACCAGCCGACGGCCGGGCGCAGACGGGGGAAGCGAGAAGGAACGTCATGAAAAAATTGATCTCATGGCTGGCGGCACTGGTGCTGGCCATGGGGCTGGGGCTGATCGTCCCCAGCAGCGCCGGCGCAGCGGAGCCGTACTGCGGCATCCGGTGGGGATCCACCCCGAAGTACTCCCGGGTGTACACGAGCGACGTGATCACCAACGTGCGGGCCGGCCGGCACGCGTGCTTCGACCGGCTGGTCGTCGACCTCCGCGGAGGCCGTGTCCCGGGCTACAACGTGAAGTACACCGCCGTCACCGAGGAGGGCTCTGGCAAGGCGGTGCCCCTGCGGGGCGCGGCCGACCTGCGGATCATCGTCCACGCACCCGCCTACAAGGACGGCAAGGCCACCTACCTCCCGAAGAACCGGAAGGAAGTGGTCGACGTCACCGGGTACCGCACGTTCCGCCAGGTCGCCTGGGCGGGCAGCTTCGAGGGTCAGACCACCATCGGCCTCGGCGTCCGCGCCAGGCTCCCGTACCGGGTCTTCGTGCTCGACGGTCCGGGGAACCGCACGCGGCTCGTGGTCGACGTCGCACACCGCTGGTGAGCCCGTTCCACCAGCGGCCACCGTTGCACGAGGGGCCCGGCGCGCGCCGGGCCCCTCGTGCCGCCGGACCGCGGGTGAAATCCCGCGGGTGATCCGGTACGCTGGACCGCTGGTGCCCGATGCCCCCGCCCTTCTCGGACCGCGCGGACGGACGACGACGGCGCACCGCCCACCGAGCGAAACCGTGGCTGGCAAAATCCAGGCACCGACGAAAGGGTTTGAACCCCATGAAGACTGACATCCACCCGGACTACCACCCGGTCCTCTTCCGCGACCTGGCCTCCGGCAAGACGATCCTCACCCGTTCCACCGCCACCTCGAAGAAGACCGAGACGTGGGAGGACGGCAACGAGTACCCGATCATCGAGGTCGAGATCTCCTCGGAGTCCCACCCGTTCTACACCGGCAAGCAGCGCATCATGGACTCCGCCGGTCGCGTGGAGCGCTTCAACGCCCGCTTCAAGAACTTCGGCAAGTCCAACGGCTGACGTCCGTCCAGCTCGCGGGGCCCCGCACGAGCGCACGCAGGCCCGGACCGCATCGGTCCGGGCCTGCGCCGTCCCCACGGACCCCGGCGTAGGCTGACCCGGGACCACCGGCACGGACGACGGAAGGACACGGATGGCACAGGAGCGGCGGCACGGGGAGTTCAAGGTGTCGGGCGGAAAGCTTGTGGTCGCGGACCTGGGCGTGGTCGACGGGCGGCTGGCCGACGTCTCCGTCAACGGGGACTTCTTCCTCGAGCCCGACGAAGCCCTCGAGGACATCAACGCGGCGCTGACGGGGCTCAGCGAGCACGCCTCCCAGCAGGAGATCGTCGGGGCCGTCGAGGCGGCCCTCGCGCACGACGTCGTGCTGTTCGGCTTCTCCCCGCAGGCGATCGCCACCGCCGTCCGCCGGGCCCTGGCCCACGCCACGACGTGGGACGACCACGCGTGGGAGGTGATCCCGCCCGTGGTCCGGCCCACCCTGGAGAACCTGGCCCTCGACGAGGTCCTCGCCCGCGAGGTGGGCGCGGGCCGGCGCCCGCCCGCGTTGCGGCTGTGGGACTGGGAGGAGCCGTCCGTGGTGATCGGGTCCTTCCAGTCCCTGCGCAACGAGGTGGACGCGGAGGGCGCCCGGCGGCACGGCGTCTCCGTGGTGCGCCGCGTCTCCGGGGGCGGGGCCATGTTCATGGAGGCGGGCAACTGCATCACCTACTCGCTGTACCTGCCGCAGACGCTCGTGGACGGACTCAGCTTCTCGGAGTCCTATCCGTTCCTCGACCGGTGGGTCATGCAGGCGTTCCAGGAGATGGGCCTGGAGGCGTTCTACGTCCCCCTCAACGACATCGCCACCGAGCACGGCAAGATCGGCGGAGCCGCGCAGAAGCGCTTCGCGGGCGGCGGCATGGTCCACCACGTGACCATGAGCTACGACATCGACGCCCAGAAGATGACCGAGGTCCTGCGGATCGGCAAGGAGAAGCTCTCGGACAAGGGGCACCGCTCGGCCAAGAAGCGCGTGGACCCGCTGCGCCGCCAGACCGGCATGGCTCGCGCCGACGTCGTGGACAAGCTCATGGAGGTTTTCACGGGACGCTACGGGGCCGCCGAGGGCGCCGTGCGCGACGCCGAGCTCGCCGCCGCCCGCGAGCTCGTGACCACGAAGTTCGCCACCCCGGAGTGGATCGCCCGGGTGCCCTGACCTGCCCCGTGGTGCTGCCCCGCCCCCGGCTCTCCCAGCGACCTCCGAGCGGTCTCCGAGCCACGGCGGCCTAGCATGAGCGCACCGGCACGGACAGGCGCCGCGGCCGGCGTCCGCCCGACCCACCGACCGGGGAGCCTCCCATGCCCGTCCACGACCGCGAAGCCGACCGCGGATCCGACCGCGAAGCCGGCCGTGCTGCCGAGCCCGCGAGCACCGCACCGCGCCGCCGGCACCCGTTCCGGCGCGTGCTGCTGGGGCTCGTGCTGGTCCTCGCCCTCGCTGCCGGGGTGTTCGTGTGGAACCTGGGACGGACCTTCGACGCCCGCAGGCAGGTCGCCGAGGACGCGTTCCCGGACGAGAGCGGGCGGCCCGCCGCGGGCTCGGCCCAGGACCGGGGCACCACCGTGCTGCTGCTCGGGGCGGACAGCCGGCCCGGTGGGCGGGCGGACGTGGGCGTCGAGGGCGTGCGGGCGGACACCATCATGCTGGTGCACGTCCCCGAGGACGGCGGCGAGGCCTACGTCGTCTCCGTCCTGCGGGACACGTGGGTGCCGATCCCCGGGGTCGGGGAGGCCAAGATCAACGCGGCGCTCGACATCGGCGGCGTCCCGCTGATGGTCGCGACGGTCGAGGACCTCGTCGGCACCCGGGTCGACCAGGTCGCCGAGGTGGACTTCGCCGGTTTCCAGGCCCTCACCGACGCCCTGGGCGGGGTCACCATCGACGTTCCCCAGGACTTCGTGTCCAACGAGGGCATGACCTTCGAGCAGGGCCCCGAGCACATGGACGGGGAACGGGCGCTCGAGTTCGTCCGGGAGCGCAAGGCCTTCGAGGACGGGGACTTCCAGCGGGTGGAGAACCAGCGCAGCTACGTCCAGGCCGTGCTCGAACGGCTGCTCGGCCCGCAGACGCTGCTCAACCCCGTCCGGCTGCACACCGTGGTCAGCGACTTCACGCCCTACCTGACGGTGAGCGAAGGACTCGACTCGGCGTGGATCGCCGGACGGGCCCCCGACCTGGTCGGCCTCTCCGCCGGGGACCTGCGGATGTCCACGGCCCCCGATCACGGCCTCGGCGTGTCCCCGGACGGGCAGTCCGTCGTCCTGCCCGACCTCGAGGCGATGGCGGGGATCGGCACGGCCATCACGGCGGACGATCTGGGCCGATATCTTGCTACGCTGAGCCCTGACGATCAGTAGTTCCCCGCTGGCCCCCGACCCGGCGAGGAGCGTCTTCCCCCGCCCGCAGCACGCCCCGTGATCGACCGGGACGGCCCCTCTTGACCCCCCGCGAGAAGGCCATGCCGCACACACCCCGCCCCTTCAGTCCGGACGACGAGCCCGACGCCTTCTGGTTGCCCGCGGCCCGGATCCTCCCCACCCGCGCGGCGCGACCCGCCGCACGTGCCCTGCTGAGCGGTCCCTGGCCAGAGGCCGGGGCCGCCGTGACCCGCACGCTGGGCCCGGACGCGCGCGCGGAGCGGCAGCTCGAGAACCGGCTCCGCCGTGCCCGCCGCCGGCGCCCCGCGCCGACCACGGCACGCCGGCTCGCCGAGGCCGCGCTGTCCGCGGGCCGCGTGGCCGAGGCGGACCGGCTCCTGGCGCAGGTGCCGCCCGGCACGAAGGATCTCGCCGGCACGAGGGCCCGCCGGCACCGCCACGTCGGCCGGATCACGGAGGCCGTGGTCGAGCTGCGGCGCGCCGTGGCCGCCGGCCGCGCCACGCCGGGGGAACGGCGCCGGCTGCTCCACTACGAGGACGACCTGCGCCTGCTCTCGGGCTGGCGGCCCGCCCTCACCCCGGTGGTGGGCTACCGCCCGGAGCCCGCGTCCGTGCTGCACGTGCTCGCCGAGGCCCCGCCGCGCGCCCGGGGTTGCCGCGCCCCCCGCCACCACTCCCTGCTCTCCGCGACCGTGGCCCAGGGCTGGACCGTGACCGCCGTGACGCGCCCCGGCCCCGTGCCCCCCGACGCGGGGGCGCCCGGGGCGGCCGCCGAGGTCCTCGACGGCGTCTCCTACCACCGGATCCTGCCGACCCGCCGCGCGCTCCTCCCCACGGCACGCCTGCAGCAGGAGGCCCAGGCCCTGCTCGAACTGGCGCTGCGCGCCCGGCCCGCGGTGCTCCACACCTCGAGCCGGCCCGGCAACGCCCTCGTGACCCGCGCGGCGGCGGAGGCCCTCGGCATCCCGTGGGTCTACGAGGTGCGCGAGCTGCCGGCCGACCGGTGGGCGGCCTCCCGGCCCGCCGAGGCCGCCACGAGCGAGCGCCACCGGCTCGGCTGCGCCCGCGAGGCCGAGGACCTGGCCGCCGCGGCCGACGTGGTGACCACGAGCCGGGCCATGCGCGAGCGGGTGCGCGCGCTGACGCGGACCCTGCCGACCGGCCCGGTGCCGGTCCGTGTGGCGCCCCCTGCCGTGGACGGCCCCTACCTGGCGGATCCCCGCCCGGTGCGGGAGGCGCGCCGGGTCCTCCGGCTGCCGGAGACGGCCCGGGTGGTGGGCGCGGTCGCGGACCTGGTGGAGCACGAGGGCCTCGACGACCTCCTGCGCGCCGCCGCGCTCGTGGCCGCCGACGTGCCGGAACTGCTCGTGGTGGTCGTGGGCGAGGGCCCGGCGAGACGGGAGCTCGAGGTACTGGCCGCGGAGCTCGGCGTGGGCGGCCGGGTCCGCTTCGCGGGGCGTGTCCCGGACGAGCAGGTCGTGCAGTACCACCAGGCGTTCGACGTGTTCGTGGTCGCCCGCAAGGACCTCCCGGTCACCCGGGCCGCGGCCCCGACCGAGTCCGTGGAGGCCCTGGCCACAGGCACCCCCGTGGTCGCCTCCCGGCTGCCCGTGCTCGCCGAGACCGTGGCCGACGGCATCACCGGGATGCTCACCCCGCCGGAGGAGCCCGAGACCCTCGCCACGGTCCTGCGGATGATGCTCGAGTGCCCCGCCGTGCGCCGGTGCCTGGGCGGCGAGGCCCGGCGCCGGGTCCTGCCGGAACGGACCTGGCACGGCGTGGCCTCGGCCGCCGCGGAGGCCTACGACCACCTCACCGGGCGCACCGGGTCCGAGGAGGCCTCGGCCTGAGCGGGGCGCGGTCTCAGAGCAGACCGAGACGAGCGAGACGGCGGCGTGCGGCCGCCTCGCTCGGCCCGGTCTCGCCGAGGGCCCTGCCGACGACCGCCAGGGTGAGCCCGGCGGCGCCCCGCACGGGCAGCGGCACGGGGCCCAGCCGGGGACGCTCGAGACGGAGCAGGCCCAGCCGGTCCTCGGGCAGCGAGTCCACGACGGCGGCGAACAGGGCGCGGTAGCCCGGCAGCAGGACAGGGTCCAGCGGGGGGCGGCGCAGGAACGCCACGACGTCGTCCACCCGGGGGCCACCGGCGAGGCGGGGCCCGAAGCTCCGGAGGCGCGCGTCCAGCTCGGCCTCGGAGCGCGGCGGCCGCTCGACACCCATCAGCCGGCCGGCCACGGCCCACTCCCGCACGTATGCGTCGGGTCCGCCCGGGATCGGCCCGCCCCAGCGCTGGTGGGAGCGCAGGAAGGCGTCCGTGAACGCCAGGTGGACCCACTCGGCGAGGTCGGGGTCGTTCGCACAGTACGGGTGCCGCACGCCGTCGGCCCCGGTGTAGGTGCCGCGCACGCTGTCGTGGATCCGGCGGACGTGCGCCGAGGCCCGGTGCGCCGCGGTGGTGTCCCCGTAGGTGACGGTGAAGATCCAACGGATGGTCCCGGCCAGGCGTCCCAGCGGGTCGCTCCGGTAGTCGGAGTGCTCGACGACGCCTGCCAGCGCCCCCGGGTGCAGGGCCTGCGTGAGCAGGGCGCGCACGCCCGCCGGGATGGTGGCCATGGAGCCGTGCACCGCCCACACCGCCGAACCGGGCCGGAAGTGCCCGGCGTCCTCGCCGTCGGCCAGCGCCAGCTCCCACTCCGGCACGCGGTCCGCCTGCCCCGCGAAGGTCGTGCGCAGCCTGTCCTGCAACGGTGCCATCAGTCCCACGTCGCGTCCCTCCCGTCCCCGGTCATCGGTCGGGTCCATGATGGTCGACGCCTCCGACATCCGGGGCGCCGCGCGGCCCCCGGGGAGGGCGGCGCCACGGCACCCGGGACCGGAGCGGACCGACGACGGGCCGTGCGGCCCGGTCAGGACGGCTCCGGCCCCGCCCCGGTCAGCGACGCCAGGGGCCCGCCCTCGAGGAAGCGCACGAGGGCGGGCGAGCGGGTCACCACCGTCTCCTGGTAGCGGCCCGGCAGCTCGGGGTCCTTGCCGATGATCAGCTCCTCGACCTGGTCGTCGTGGAACATGGCCAGCGTCCCCCGCAGCAGATCCAGGGCGGTCCCGTCGTGGAGCATGTCGCGCACGGCGCCGGGCACCCGGAGGGTGCGTGCGCCGTCGAGGACCACGTTGACGAAGTCGGGGCTGTCGCTCTCCGACCAGTGGGCCGTGGACGCGGCCGCGACCGCCCCGACCGCCTCGACCGCGAGGGTGACGACGATGGTCGCCTCGCTCAGCGCCGCCTGGATGTCCACCGTGCGGCACCGGTCGCGGCCCCTGCGCCAGCGGCGCGGGCGCGTGCGGTCGACCACCAGGTACTCCAGCAGCAGCCTGCCCCGGCAGTCCTCCAGGAAGGAGACGGTGACGGTCTCGGCGGGGCAGTCCCCCCGGACGGCGTCGTAGGCCCGCCGCAGCAGGTCCTGGAGGTCGGTGGAGCCCCGGCCGAGCGTGCGCGCCGAGAGACTCACGGGCCGGCCGTGGTCGTCGAGGCAGCGCACCGTGATCGGGACGCGGGCCACCGTGGTGTCGAGGAGGGAGTCCACGCTGACGTCGGGCCTTCCTGCTGGGTCGGGGAGTGGCTCCCAGTCTAGATGCGCACTCATGGTCCACTGCTGTTCGACGCGTGGCCCGTTGTGGGGACAACGACGCTCTCACCTGCGGCGACGGCCGGGCCCGGCGGTGCTTCCACCGTCCGGCCCGGCCGCTCCTCGGGAGCGAGTGCCGATCAGGGCCAGGAGCCCTCCTCGGCGTGGGCGATGAACAGTTCGCGGATCTCGCAGCCGCGGGGCTGGGCGAGGGCGAACAGGACGGCGTTCGCGACGTTCTCCGGATCGTTGAGCTGGGAGTCGTCCTGGGGCTTGTACTGCTCGTCCCGGTCGTCGAAGAAGCGCGTCTTCATGCCGCCGGGGATGAGCTGGGTGACGCCGACCTCGCCCTTGAGCTCCGCGGCGAGGGCCTGGCTGAAGCCCAGCACCCCGAACTTGGACGCGCAGTACGCCGTCGCGTCCGAGACGCCCTTCAGGGCCAGGGTGGAGGCCACCGTGATGACCCGGCCCCGCGACTCCCGCAGGGCGGGCAGCGCCGCGCGCACCGTGGACACGGTGCCGAACAGGTTGACCTGCACGACCTTCTCCCACTCGGTGCTCGCCACGTCCTCGAGCCGTCCGCAGCGGTCGATGCCGGCGGCGGTGACCACCGCGTCCAGGCCGCCGGCGGCCTCCACGGCCCGGCGCACCGTCTCGGTCACCGCGGCGGTGTCCGCCACGTCGACCTCGTAGGCGGCGACGCCGGTGAGCGCGCTGATGTCCCGGTCCAGGACGATGGGGGTGCCGCCGTTGTCGCGGACCGCCTCCGCCACGGCGGCGCCGAGCCCGGAGGCACCGCCGGTGATCAGCACCCGGCCGGGATTGGTGGACTGGAAACTCATGCAACTTCCTCTCTGCTGGACACGGCCGCGCCCGCGGCCGGTGCCGCGGGCGGGCGTGCTGCTCCTGGTCGGAACAGGGGCAGGCCGCGCGGGTGCGGCGGCCTGGTCACTGCTACCGTATCCGGTCCCGGGCGGTTCGTAAGTATGCTCATCAGGACTGCCCCCGGGGTGTCCGCCCGCGCAGGACCGGAGGACGCCCGCCCGAACGGAGAAGGAGTTCCATGACCACCGCAGCACCCGCCACCGCCCCGACGACCGAGCTGACCGTGCTGGATCCCCGGGACGGGTCCACGGTCGGCACCGTGGCCGCCGCCACGGAGGAGGAGGTCCGTGCCGCGGTCGCCACCGCCCGCGGCGCCGCCCGGGACTGGGCGCGGACCGCCCCCGAGGAGCGGGGGAAGGCCCTGCGCGCCGCCGCCGACCGCCTGGCAGAGCACGCCCAGGAGCTCGCCGAGCTCAACGCCCGCGAGACCGGCAAGCCCGTCGAGGAGTCCCTGGGCGGGGTCATGGCCGGGGTCGGCACCCTCCACCAGTACGCGGAGCTCGGTCCGGTGCACCGGGGCCACAGCCTGCGCGGCAGCGTGCTGGCGGCCGACTACACCGTCGCGGAGCCGCGCGGCGTCGTCGTCGCCCTCACGGCCTGGAACGACCCCGTGGCCGTGGCGGCCGGCCTGCTCGGCGCCGCGGTCGTCACCGGCAACACCGTGGTGCACAAGCCCAGCGAGCGCTGCCCGCACGTCGGGGCCCGCCTCGGGGAGATCCTCGCCGAGGCCCTGCCCGCCGGAGTGCTCGGCACGGTCACCGGCGGCGCCGCCGTGGGGGAGCTGCTCACCGCGCTGCCCGACGTCGACGTCGTCGCCCACGTCGGCTCCACCGCCACCGGGGAGGCCATCGCCCGCGCCGCGGTCGGCACCGGCGCCCACGTGCTCCGGGAGAACGGCGGCAACGACGCCCTCGTGGTCGACGACGACGTGGACCCCGTCTGGGCCGCCGGGCAGGCCGCCCTCGGCGCGTTCGCCAACTCGGGCCAGATCTGCGTGGCGGTCGAGCGGATCTACGTCCACCGCGGCGTCGCCGAGCCGTTCCTCGCGGCGCTGGCCGAGGAGGCGCGCCGGCGCAACACCGACGGCACGCTCGCACCGCTGGTCGACGAGCGGCTGCGCGAGGAGGTCCACCGCCAGGTCGCCGACGGTGTCGCCCAGGGGGCGGTCGCCCTCGAGGGCGCGCAGGTCCCGGAGGGTCCCGGTGCGTTCTACCCGGCCACCGTCCTGCGCGGGTGCACCCCCGGGATGACCGTGATGACCGAGGAGACGTTCGGGCCCGTGGCCCCGGTCCAGGTCGTCGACAGCTTCGGCGAGGGGCTCCGGCTGGCCGCCGCCGACCGCTACGGGCTGGCCGCGACCGTGCTCACCGGGCGGATCGCCCACGCCCAGCGCGCCGTGGCCGAGCTGCCGGTGGGCACGCTGAAGGTCAACAACGTCTTCGGCGGCGCCCCGGGCGGCGCCGCGCAGCCGCGCCGGGCGTCCGGCGCGGGCTTCGGCTACGGGCCGGAGCTCCTCGACGAGATGACCCAGGTGAAGGTCGTGCACCTGGAGATGCCGCCCGTCGCCGAGTGAGTGTCGGGTGAGCGCCGACCGAACGCCGGGGGGCGCCGGCCGGGCGCCGCCGGCCCCCGGGTCGTGGCGGCGGCTGCCGGGCCGCCGGACCGCGGCGGCCGGGACGTCACCGCCGGCGCAGGGGCTCGAGCAGCCCCCGGACCCTGTCCGAGGGCTGCTCGCCCAGGTCCCGCGCCAGGTCCGAGCGGTGGTCCTGGAGCACTTGCCGCGCCTCGGTCTCGTTGCCGAGAGCCAGGTGGGCGCGGATCAGCAGGCTCACGGCGCTCTCGCGCAGGGGGGCGCCGTCACGGACGGTCCGGGCCAGCGCGAGGGCGTGGTGGACGTCGCCGCGGAGGAGGCAGAGCTCGGCCCGCTCCTCGACCGCGTTGACGTAGAGCTCCTGCAGCCGCGCCTGCTCGTCGACCACCCAGTCGTCGTACCAGCCGGGCAGCAGCACCACGCCGGGGCGGTCCAGCACCCGGGCGTCGTCCCGCTCGGCGGACCAGGACGCCACCGGGCGCACGACCAGCTCGAGCAGGCGGTGCAGGTCCACGTCCACCGCCTCGGAGAGCGCGAGGGCGCCGCCCTGGCACACGAGGGCCCCCGGCACGCGCCGGGACAGGGTGAAGACGGCCGCGCGCAGGCTGCCGAGCGCGTGGTCCTCCGGGCATTCGGGCCACAGCAGCCCGGCGAGGTAGTGCCGGGACCGGGGGCCGTGGATCGCCAGGGCCGCCAGGAGCCGCTGCTGCCGCGTCCCGGTGTGCACCCTGGTCCCCTGCACGGAGACGTCCCAGCTCCCCAGCAGTCGCAGCGAGATCGTTCCCCGGTCGCCCATGACCTTGCTCCCCCCGGCTGACCAGGCACAACGTCCGTGCCTGCGCTTCACCGCCATGCTGGGCCGCGGCCTGGGGGAAGTCAACGACATGTCGTGCCCCGCGGTGATTGCGACCGTCCCGGGCCGTGCCGGAGGGGACCGGGACGGTCGGCGGCCGGGCAGTGGCGCGGGGGCTCAGAAGCGGCGGCGGACCCGGATGGTGTTGGCCAGGCGCCGGACCTTGGGCACGTTCGTGGAGAGCACGAGGTAGCCGGTGAGGGTGCCCACGGTGGTCGCGCCGCCGGCGATGAGGGGGGTGTGGAACTTCCCCCACCGCTCCGGGTCGGACGCGAGGATGTGGGCCATGCCGTTGATGGACGCGGCGATCACCGCGCCGGCCACCACCTGGTGGCCGATCTTCTCGCCGCGCTTGAGCAGCGGCTCGAACTCGTCGGCGCGCAGGTGCACGTCGAAGCCGCCGCGCTCCAGCACCACGATGAGCCGCCGGAGGTACTCGGGGGCCTCGATGCCCATCTGCACCGCGTCCTGCAGGATGTCGCGCGCCCGCTTGGCGAGGATCTCGGGGGAGAGCCGGTGCAGCACGAACCGCTGGGCGTACGGGGAGAGGACCGAGACGAGGTCGAACTCCGGGTCCAGTCCGGTGCCCACGGACTCCGCCGTGACGAGCATCCGCAGGAACAGGGCGGACTCGCGCGGCAGGTGCATCCGGTAGCGGCGCAGCATCCCGATGAGGTCGCCCATCAGGTGGCCCACCCGCACCTCGTGCAGGGGCTTGTTCGAGTAGCGGCGCAGCAGGACCGCCACGTCCCGCTCGAGCTCCTTCTTGTTGACGTCCAGCTCCTGCGAGGTCAGCCCCAGCAGCCCCGCGGCGACCCGCCGGGGGTTCTCCTGCACCACGCCGAGCATCAGGGTCACCAGGTGGTCCCGGAACTCGTCGGTGAGGGTGCCCATCATCCCGAAGTCGATGATGCCGATCCGTCCGCCGGTCTCCACGAAGAGGTTGCCGGGGTGGGGATCCGCGTGGAAGAAGCCGTGCTCGAAGATCATCCGGCAGATCGCCTCGGTCGAGTCCACGGCCAGCAGGTGCCGGTCGAGCCCGGCGTCCTCGAGCGCGGGGTAGTCGTTGATCTTGATGCCCCGGATCCGCTCCATCGTGAGGATCCGGGAGGTGGAGGCCTCCCAGAAGATCTCCGGGATGTGCACCCGGGGGTCGCCCATGAAGTTCTCGGCCATCCGCTGGGCGTTGCGCGCCTCCGTGAGGTAGTCCAGCTCGTCCCGCAGGGACTGGGCGAACTCGTCGGCGAGGCCCACGAGGTCGAAGTGCTGCACGGCCGGCCAGTAGGTGGACAGCAGCTTGGCCAGCTCCGCGAGGATCTCGAGGTCGCGGTTGACCTCCTCGACGACGCCGGGGCGGCGCACCTTCACGATGACGTCCACCCCCTTGTAGACGGCCGCGTGCGCCTGGCCGATCGAGCCCGTGGCGAGGGGCACGGGGTCGATCTCGGCGAGGATGTCCTCCGCCGCGGAGTCGGGCTCCGACTCGATCATCGCCCGGATCTGTTCCGGCGGCACCGCGGGCGAGTTGTCCTGCAGCCGGGTCAGCTCCTGCACGTACCGCGGCGGCAGGAGGTCCGGCCGGGTCGAGACGACCTGGCCGAGCTTCACGAACGTGGGACCGAGCTCCTCGAGGGCCTGCCGCAGGTGGACGGGCTGGCTGTAGAGCTTGTCGGGGTCGATGAGCCGGACCCGGGCCAGCGGTGCGCGCCACTCCTCCTTGATCCCGCCGAGGGCGAAGCCGAAGCCGTGCTTCGAGAGGACCTCGAGGATCTGGAGGAAGCGTTCCCGGCGGGTGATCATCGGCGGGCCACTCCGGTGCTCATCCGGGCCAGGTAGAAGGACATGAACCCGGTCGCGACCGCCACGATGAAGCACAGCGCGCTCACCAGCGGCTCGATGCCGAGGAAGACCACGCCCACCCCGCCCAGCAGCACGGTCATGGCCAGCAGCGCCCACACGGCCACGTGGACCCGGCCGAGCACGCCGGTGGCCGGGCCGGCGGAGGAGCGCTGGGCCGTCACCTCGTCCTCGTGCGGGGCGCGCTCGGTGCCCCCCGCGGCGGACACGGTCAGGCCCTTGCGCCACTTCTTCGCGTTGCGCGAGCGGTCGGCCTCGGCCGGGACGTAGGCGTCCGGGACGGAGTGGCTGCCGCCGGGCGGCAGGAGCTCGGGGACGTCGTTGGTCAGCTGCTCGAACCACTCCGCGGGGATGTCCTCCGGGCGCGCGGCCTGCAGGGTCATCGAGACCTCGAAGGCCGAGCCGCGGATGGTGCCCCACACGGCGGTGAGCTTCTCCTGCTGGAAGGCGTGGTCGATGATCGGGATGAACTGCTGGGACATCTGGGTGGAGAGCCGGCCCACCTGGCGGCGCTCGTAGAGCACGTCGACGATGTCCAGCGTCTGCCCGTGGTGGTTGCGGACCTTGTTGGTCTCCAGGGTCAGCATCACGCGGCCCTCCCCGGACGGGGGGATGACGCTGTGCAGGTACTCGGCGAACTCCTGCTCGTCCAGGACCTTGATCGACGGGCCCTGCGGCAGCACCGCGGCCTGCGCCGGGGGCGTGTTGAGCGGGAACAGCAGGTCCGGGGCCGCGATCGACAGCCGCGCCGTGGCGTCGACCTCCGCCTGCCCGTCCTGGCGCAGGACCGTGGCCTCCAGCTTCAGCGGCGCCACCGGCGTGTACCCCGACGCGATGACGCGCGCGAGGTAGGGCCAGTACCGCTGCGCGTCCTGCTGGGTGAGGTGCCCGATCTTGTTGGGCCCGATCCGCACCGAGACGGTGTGGGGGTCGAAGGGGTTGTCCGGCTCCGGGACCAGCGCCGCGTTGCCCGTCCAGGTGCGCAGCTTGCCGAAGGACAGACCGCCGAACACCCGCATGATCTCGGTGTCGTAGAAGTTCTCCGTGACGATCTCCAGAGAGCCGCGGTCGTTGAGCGCGTAGTCGGTCATGGTCTCCCTCGATGGAGCTGGGGCATCAAGTCGTCAATAGCTTCTCACGATTCCCGGGACGCCCGGTCCATCGCCCGGCCCGTACGGTGTCCGCGCTGACTGGTGCAATGATGACCGATCAGGACACCGGGCGGGCCCCGGTGACCGCCCCGGGACGAGAGCCGGACCGGGACCCGGAGAGGAGGCGCGCGGATGTCCCAGGGCCAGGTCCCCCCGCCCGAGCCCGGCCGCCCGGCGGTGGACGTCGACGTGCTGCGCACGCTGTTCCTCAGCCCCGCCGACTGGATCCACCGCCGCGTGGAGTCCGTGCTGATGAGCCCCGACGGCGTCACCCGCCGGAAGGTCTCCCTCGACGTCGACCTCGCGGCGCGCGCCCCGTGGCCGACCGACGCCGCCGGCCGGCTGCTGGTGCCCGTGACCATCCAGGCCAAGCAGCCCCTGCGCAACTTCGACGCCGTCTGCCAGGGCGACCCCGTCCCGGTCCTCAGCACCGAGGACAACGGGGCGCTCGCCGAGCTGCTCCTGCGCGGGCTCATCCCGGAGCAGCTGCCGCCGGCCGAGGCGGCCGTCCTGGCGGACGACCACGTCCCCGCCATCGTGCACGCCCCCGAGCTGCTCGTGGAGGACGCCCTCGACGGGTTCTGGGCCTACTGCGAGCACCTGCGCGCGGTCGTGCAGGAGCTCGTCGACCGGGGGAGGCTGCCGGCGGAGGACGCCGAGCACTGGGACGCCGACCTCGCGCTGTTCACCACGGTGGCCGACCAGCTGGCCCGCGGCTTCCTGCTGACCTTCGCCCTGCCCGCGGAGTTCGCGGGGCGCCGGCTCGTGCTCAAGTACTCGATGGACGAGCAGTACGCCGCCGGCCGCAGGCCGCGTGCCCGGGACCGGCTGCGGCACTGCTGGATGCCCTGGGTGGGCCGGGTGGGTCTGCACGACCTCGCGTCCTGCCGCAGCTTCCACCTGGAGCTGACGGTGCCCGCGGAGGTCCGGCTGCACGAGTTCACGGTCCTCTCGCACGAGGGCGGCCGCCCCGGGGGGCCGGGAGGGTCGCACCGGGCGGTGGACCGTGTGCTCGCCGAGGACCGCGCCGTGCGGCGGTGGCCCGGGGCCGTGCGCGGCCACCTCGCGCTGCGGCCCACGTCCCGGTTCGACGACGCCTTCTGCGAGATGGTGATCCTGCCGGCGCGGCAGGGGATCACGGCGTTCGCCTCCGTGGCGGTCAGCCTCATCACGGCGGTCCTGCTGCTCGTGGGGCTCGTGGCCACCGTGCGGGAGCACGTCCTGGGGCCGGGCTGGCAGGTGCCCTCCGCGGCGGCGTCGGTCGTGATGTCCGTGGTGGCGGTGCTGCTGTCCTGGATCAACCGGCAGCCGGAGCACGACATCTCCGTGCGCGTGATGCGGCCCCTGCGCTACGCGCTGAACCTGGAGGCCCTGGTCGTGCTGATGCTCGCCGGTGCGGCCTCGGTCCCCCTCACCCCGGGGGCCACCGCGGCGTACTGGTCGGTGCTCGTGCTGCTGCACGTGCTGTCCCTCGTGCTCGTGGCGCGCACCTGGTGGGTGCGGCGGTCCGTGGACCGGGGCTGGTACACGTCCCGGGCGCGGCGGCACGGCCGATGACCGGCGGCGCTCTGTTCAGTGGGGCGGCGGCCTCCTACACTGGGGGTGTCACGGAAAGGATCCACCATGGCCTATGACGCCCGGACCGGTCCGCAGGCGCCCCAGCCGCGCCGCGAGCACCGCAACGACTCCAAGGTGAACCTGCTGCAGCTGGGCAACTCGTCCATGTCGCTCGGCCAGAGCCTCGACCGGCGGGTCTTCAAGTCCAACGAGGACGCCCAGCGCGCCGTCGACCGCGTGCTGCGCCGCTCGGGGCGCCCCGCCACCTGACGCCGCCCCGCCCGGAGCACGGGCAGGCGCCCGCCGTCGGCCGGTGCCGCGGACGGTCACCATGCCCCCGGTGCGCACCGGGGGCATCGTCATGCTCCGGAGGGCACGGCGTGCGGGTGGCGGATCAGGGGCGCGCCGCCGCCTGCGCCCGCAGGGCCCGCAGCAGGTGGTCCCGCTCCTCGACCAGGATCCGGCGCAGGGCGGCCGGCGCCCCGCTGTGGTTGCTCAGCCACAGCTCCGTGCGGGCGAGCACCGGGTGGTGCTCGGGGTCGTGGCCCGGCTCGAGGTCGGCGCCGGCGGGGTAGAGGCCCTGCACGATGCGGGTGGCCATCCCGATGGACCGCCGCGCCCACACCTCCTCCAGCATGACGAAGTACTGCTCCCGGTACGGCTCCACCAGCTCCGCCGGGCCCAGCCGGAAGCCCTCGATCGTGGCGGTCAGCAGGTCGTTGGACAGCTCGTCACCGGTGATCGCCTCCCACGCCTCGGCCTTGGCCCGGGGGAGCGGGCGGGCGGCGCGGGCCCGGGCCCAGCCGACCTGCCCGGTGCGGGTCCGGTCCGCGGCACGCTCCTGCTCCAGGGCGGCGTCCAGCGCGGGGTCCTCGCCGTGGCCCGTGGCCGCGAGCGCCGTCCACAGCGCCCAGCGCAGCTCCGAGCCCAGCCGCAGCCCGGGCAGCGCGTCCCGTCCGCCGAGCAGGTCGCGCAGCCAGCCGGCGTGGCTCCCGTCGCGGCGGGCCGTGCGGGCGGTGAGCCGGGCGAGGGCCAGCTGCCGGTCGCTGCCGGGGTCGGCCCGGCGCAGCTCCCGCACGGCGGCGTCGAGCAGCCGCCCCCGCAGCCGGTCCCGCCGGGCGGTCGGGGTGAACCGCTCGACGGCCTCCACGGCGTGGTCCACGGCGGTGGAGAACATCCCGGTCTGCGGTTCGGCGAAGCCGTGGTCCAGGACGGCGCCCACCCAGTCCCCGGGATCGAGCTCTGCGTCCCGGGCGGCGTTCCACAGTCCGGACCACAGCTGGGCGCGGGCCATGTCGTCCTCCACGGAGGACAGGGAGCTCAGGGCCGTGGTGAGCGAGAGCGGGTCGAGGCGGGTCTTGGCGTAGGTGAGGTCCTCGTCGTTGACCACCAGCAGGGGCGCGGTCGAGCCCACGAGCTCGGGGATCTCCACCGAGGACTCGGCGGGCAGGTCCACGCTGACCGTGCCGGTGCGCACCAGGACGTCCCCGGGCCCTCGCTCGTAGCCGCCGAGCAGCAGCCGGTGCGGGCGCAGCACTCCGGCCCCGGGGTCCTGGAGCAGCGCCGCGAAGGTCACGGTGCCGTCGTCGTCCCGGGCGAGGTCCAGGGCCAGCGAGGTGACGCCGGAGGTGCCCAGCCAGGACTCCGCCCAGCCGCGCACGTCCCGCCCGGAGGCCTCCTCGAGCACGGCCAGGAAGTCCTCCAGGGTGGTGGACCCGTAGGCGTGGCGGCGGAAGTAGGCGCGGCACGCGTCGACGAACGGGTCGTAGCCCACGAACGCCACCAGCTGCTTGAGCACCGCGGCGCCCTTGGCGTAGGTGATGCCGTCGAAGTTCTGCCGGGCGGCCTCGAGGTCCTGGATGTCGGCGACCACCGGGTGCGTGGTGGGCAGCTGGTCCTGCCGGTAGGCCCAGGCCTTCCGGCGGTCCGCGAACGCGATCCACGCCTCCTCGAAATCCGTGGCCTGCACGGACGCGTGCGCTCCCATGAACTCGGCGAAGGACTCCTTGAGCCACAGGTCGTCCCACCACGTCATGGTGACGAGGTCCCCGAACCACATGTGGGACATCTCGTGCATGAGGGTGTTGGCCCGCCCCTGGTACTGGGCGCGGGTGGCCCCGTCCGGGAACAGGTACTCCTCGGTGAAGGTCACCAGCCCGGGGTTCTCCATGGCGCCCAGGTTGTACTCGGGCACGAACGCCTGCTCGTACTTCCCGAACGGGTACGGGTAGCCGAACAGCTCGGTGAAGAACGTCAGGCCCTGCCGGGTGAGGTCGAACAGCTCCCGGGCGCCGGTGCCCGCGTCCAGGTGCTCCGCGAGCGAGGCGCGGCAGTACAGGGCCAGCGGCACGGACATGCGGCTGCCGTCCTCGAAGGAGTGCCGCCACTCGCCCGCGACCCGGTGGTACGGGCCCGCCAGCACCGTGGTGATGTACGTGGAGATCCGCTCCGTGGGGGCGAACTCGTGGCGCACCGCGCCGGGCCGCTCCGCCTCCGGGGCGGGGGACACCGCCATGCGCACCCCATTGGAGGAGACCTGCCAGCCGTCCGGGGCCAGGACCGTGAAACGGAACGACGCCTTGAGGTCCGGCTGCTCGAAGTTCGCGAAGACCCGGCGGGCGTCCGCCGGCTCGTACTGGGTGTACAGGTAGACCCGGCCGTCGGCCGGGTCCACGAACCGGTGCATGCCCTCACCCGAGCGGGAGTACAGCCCCCGCCCGGCCACGGACACCTCGTTGGTCGCCTCGAGGGAGGGCAGGCGGACCCGCGCGCCCTCGACGACGTCGTCCGGGTCCAGCTCCCGGCCGTTGACCGTCACCGACTCCACGGAGTGCCCGATGAAGTCCAGGAACGTCTGGGCGCCCTCCTCGGCGCCGAAGCGCACCGTGGTCACGGACCGGAACGAGTCCGCGTCCGGGTCGGGTGCGGTGGACAGGTCCAGCAGGACGTCGTAGCTCTCCACGGCGACGAGCTCGGAACGGTCGGCGGTCTCGCGGCGGGTCAGGTTGTCGTTGCGCACCGTGCCATTGAACCACCCGGGCCGGTCCGCCCGCCGGGCCCGGACAGCCCGGCACCGGGCGGCGGGCCCTGGGCGGCCGGGCCCTGGACAGCCGACGGGGCCACCGTAGGCTGGACCGCGACCCCGCCCGCCCGCACCAGGAGGACCCCATGGCCGACCAGGACCGCCGGACCCTGCTCGCCGGCGCGCTGCTGGGGGCGGGCATCGCCGCCTCCGTGGTGGACCTCGCCGTCTTCCACCTGCTCCTGCACTGGCACCACTTCTACGACCTGTCCACCACCGGGGTCGCCCTCGCCTCGGACGGGCTCTTCCACGCCTTCGGCTGGTTCGTCACGGTGGGCTCCCTCTTCCTGCTCGCCGACGTCCGACGCCGGGGCGCCCTGGCCTGGGGCCGCTGGACCGGGGGGCTGCTCGCGGGCCTCGGCGCGTTCCAGCTCTTCGACGGCGTGGTCCTGCACAAGGTGCTCAGGATCCACCAGGTCCGCTACGACGTGGACCTGCTGGTCTACGACGCCACCTGGATCGGCACGGCCGTGCTCGCGCTCGCGGCGGGACTGGTGCTGCTGCTCCGGACCCGCCCGGCCCGCCCCGTCCGCCCGGGGCGATGACCTCCCACCACGGCGCCACCGGCTGGGCCGTCTTCGACGGGACCGTGCTCGTCCTGCTCGCCCTGGCCGCCGCCGGCTGGGCCGCGGGGCTGTGGGCGGCACGGCACCGCGGCCCGTGGCCGGTGCACCGCACGGTGCTGTGGTTCGCGGGGCTGCTCTGCGCCGGAACGGCCCTGGTCGGCCCCCTGGCGGAGGCCGCCCGCACCGGCTTCACCGCCCACATGGCCGGGCACCTGCTGCTGGGGATGGCCGCCCCGTTCCTGCTGGTGCTCGCCGCCCCCGTGACCCTGGCGCTGCGCGCGCTGCCCGTGGCCCGCGCCCGGGTCGTGACCCGTCTCCTGCGCACCCCGCCCGTCCGGGCGGTGACCCATCCGGTGGTGGCCGGCACGTTCAACGCGGGGGGCCTGTGGGCGCTCTACACCACCGGGCTGTACGGCCTCATGCACGCCTCGGTGCCGGTGCACGCGGCGGTGCACCTCCACGTCCTCCTGGCGGGCTGCGTCTTCACCGCCGCCGTGGTCGGGGTGGACCCGGACCCGCACCGGGGCTCGTTCCCGCTGCGGGCGGCGGTGCTGGTCGGCTTCGTGGCGGCCCACTCGGCGCTCGCCAAGCACCTGTACGGCCACCCTCCGGACGGGGTCGGGGCGTCGGACGCCCGCACGGGCGCGCAGCTCATGTACTACGGCGGGGACGTCGTGGACGTGGCGCTGATGGTCGTGCTCTTCGCCCAGTGGTACGCCCGACCCCGCGGCGGGGCCTCCCGGCCGGTCGTCCGAGGGAGCCGGGTCACGCCCCGGGGGCCGCGTCCCGGCGGGCCTCCAGCGCCGCCACGAGCTCCTCGTGGCGGTCCTGGGTGACGGGGTGGGGGCCGTCGGGGTTCACCAGGTACTCGTGCTCGAGCTGGCACACGACCCTGCTGTGCAGGACCTGCAGCTCCACGAGGGACAGCGCGGAGAGCTCCGTGGGGAAGTCGTCGTCCGGGCTCAGGCACGTGTCGCAGTCCCCGTGCCCCTCCGCACCGGTGCCCGACGGGCCCGACGGGGACGGGACGACGTCGACGCCGCTCACGCCGCCACCCCGCCCTGCTCGGCACCGTTGAAGCGCGCGGGTGCCGGGGCGTGCGAACGGGTCGCTCCGGGGAGGCCGAACGGCTCCGGCCGGGTGAGCACCTGCACGTCGCCTCCGGGCTCCGGCGCGGGGCCGTGGTCGAGGGACCACCGCAGCAGGTCGAGGCCGCCCGGGTCCACGTGCTGGGCGTCCGTGAGGTCCACGGTGACGGTCGCGCCCGGGAAGAGGGCGCGGGCGCGGCCGACGAGCGGGGTCAGGGTCCGGTGGTTGCGCTCGGTGAGATCGCCGGTGACCACCAGGTGCACGCACCGGGTGTCCAGCTCGATCTGCACGACGACGGACAGGGGATCGTCCATGGAGGGGTCCTTCCACGACGGGACGTCACGGCCGGATGCTCGACTCGTGCCATCGAGCCTAGACGCCCGTGACCTGGGTCACCAGTCGTTGTGCCGACTCGTTACCGGACGTGACAGTGCCCACAGTCCGCCCGCGGGGTGACTCCCGGTCCCGGTCCGGCCGGTAGCGTCGACGCCATGCGCACACTCGTGGTCGGTTGGTCCAGCGTCCTGCACGGCGAGGCGACGGCTGGTGACGTCCTCGCCATGGACGCTGTCTCCGACGCCCTCGGCACGGCGGGCGTCCCGCACGAGGTCGCCTGGAGCGCGGTCATGTGCCCGCCCGACGGGCTGCGGCTGGACGACGTCGAGCCCGCGCGCTACACCCACCTGTTGTTCGTGTGCGGACCCGCGACGGGACGGTCGATCGCCGAGCTGCACGAGCAGTTCGCGCACTGCCGCCGGATCGCGGTCGGGGTCAGCGTCCTCGACCCCGAGGACCCGGTGACCGCCGGGTTCCACCGCGTGATCGCGCGCGACCGCCCCGGTGCCGGCGCCCGCCGGGACCTCGCCGCGCGGGCCGTGCCCCAGCTCGTGCCCGTCCTGGGCGTCTACCTCACCGGCGGGCAGCGCGAGTACGGTGCCCGCCGCCGGCACGACGCCGTCCGGTCCGGGTTGGAGGAGTGGCTGGGCCGGCTCGACGCCGCCCGGCTGCCGCTGGACACCCGCCTGGACCCGCGGGACTGGCGGCTGCCCGCCACCGCGGCCCAGGCCGGGTCGGTCATCGCCCGCCTCGACACCGTGGTGAGCATGCGCATGCACGGTCTGGTCCTGGGGCTGCGGGCCGGGGTGCCCGTGCTCGCCGTCGACCCCGTCGCGGGCGGCGGGAAGGTCACGGCACAGGCGCGGGCCTGGGACTGGCCGGCCGTGGTCGGCGCGGACGAGCTCGACCCCGGCCGGCTCGACGAGCAGCTGCGCTGGTGCCTGTCCCCGGCCGGGCGTGCGGCGGCCGAGGAGAGGGCGGCGATGGTCCCGAGCGGCTTCGAGCAGCTCGACGAGCTCGTCGGGGAACTCCTCGGAGACCTGTCCGGCGAGCCGGGCCGCGACGCCGACGACGAGTTCGACCGGGAGCTCGGCCCGGAGCTGCTCGAGGCGGCGGAGACCGGGCCGCACCAGGGCTGACCCGGCCCCTAGATCAGCCGCCTGATCATTCTGTGCCATACTCCGATCCATGAACTACCTGGGCATCAACGCGATTTTTCACGACCCCGCGGCGGCTCTCGTCGTGGACGGCCGAGTGGTGGCCGCGGCGGAGGAGGAGCGCTTCTCCCGCCGCAAGCACGGCAAGCGCCCCGTGCCGTTCTCGGCGTGGGAGCTGCCCGAGCAGGCGATGCGCTGGTGCCTCGCCGAGGCGGGACTGACGCCCGCGGACCTGGACGCCGTCGGCTACTCCTTCGATCCCGCCATCGCCGCCGACATGCCGGACGACCCGTACGACCCGGTGCGCGTGGACTACGCCCGGCGGGCCGCCGGGTTCCTCGCCGAGGCCCTGCCGGGCCTGGACCGCGGAAAGGTCCGCTTCGTGGAGCACCACGTGGCCCACGCCGCGTCCGCCGGCCTCGCCGCCCCCACCCGCACGAGCAGCGTCCTGGTGGTCGACGGCCGCGGCGAGGCGCACTCGCACCTGGCCGGCCGCTACCGGGACGGGGAGCTGGAGATCCTGCACCGTCAGGCACTGCCCGAGTCCCTCGGCCTGCTCTACGAGTCCCTCACCGATCACCTGGGCTTCCTGCGCTCGAGCGACGAGTTCAAGGTCATGGCCCTGGCCTCCTACGGCGAGCCCCGCTTCCTGCCCGAGCTGCGCGAGACCGTCCGCGCCACGGGCGACGGCGGCTTCCGCGCGCAGGCGCCCGACTGGACCCGCTTCGCGCCCCGCCGGATCGACGACGGCACCTGGGGCGGCGACCACGCCGACCTCGCCGCCTCGGTCCAGGCCGTGGTCGAGGAGGTCCTCGTGGACCTCGCCACCTGGCTGCACGAGCAGACCGGGGACACGGTGCTCACCATGGCCGGCGGCACAGCCCTGAACTGCGTGGCCAACTCCCGGATCTGGCGCGAGACGCCCTTCGAAGAGGTCTGGGTCCAGCCCGCCTCCGGGGACTCCGGGACCGCGCTCGGCGCCGCCCTGCACCTGGCCCAGGAGGCCGGGGACCTCGGCGCGCCCCAGCCCACCGCGGCCCTCGGGCGCAGCTGGTCGGGCGAGGAGCTCGCGCAGTGGCTGAGCACCGCGCAGGTGCCTTTCACCACCCCGGAGGACCTCGCCGGCGAGGTCGCCGACATCCTCGCGGACAACGGCGTGATCGCCTGGTTCGACGGCCGCAGCGAGTTCGGCCCCCGGGCGCTGGGCCGCCGCTCCCTCCTGGCGAACCCCATGCACTCCGACAACCTCGAGCGGCTCAACGACGTCAAGGGCAGGGAGCAGTTCCGGCCCGTGGCGCCCATGGTCCTCGAGGAGCGGGCCGCGGAGATCTTCGCCGGCGGGCCGATGCCCAGCCCCTTCATGCTCTTCGTGCACGACGTCGCCCCCGAGTGGCGCGACCGGATCCCCACGGTCACCCACGTGGACGGCACCGCCCGGATCCAGACCGTCAACGACGAGGACAACGCCGGGATCGCGGCGCTGCTGCGGGCCTTCGACGAGCGCACGGGCGTGCCCGTCGTCGTCAACACCTCGCTCAACACCGCCGGCCGGCCCATGGTCGACGACCCGCGTGACGCCCTCGAGCTCTTCGGCTCCGCCCCGGTGGCCGCGCTCGTGCTCGGCCCGCACCTGGTCCGCCGCGCCTCCCTCTTCCAGGAGGCCAAGTGACGGCCGCCCCCGCGACCTACGCCGTCGTCGTCCCCTCCGTGGGGCGGCCCACCCTCCAGTGGCTGCTGGACACCCTCTCCGCCCAGGACGTCGACGCGGACCACCCCGGACCGCTCGAGGTCGTCGTGGTGGACGACCGGCGCGGGGACGTGGAGCCGCTGAGGCTGAGCGTGCCCGGCACCGTGGCCTGGACCGTGCGCACCGTCCGCGGCTACGGGCGGGGCCCGGCCGCCGCGCGCAACCGGGGCTGGCGGGCCGCCCGCCGCTCGGGGGCGCAGTGGATCGCCTTCCTGGACGACGACGTGGAGCTGCCGGCCGGCTGGGCGCAGCGCCTGGCCGAGGACCTCGCCGCGTGCGGGCCCGAGGTCGGCGCGACCCAGGGCCGGATCGACGTCCCGCTCCCGGACTCCCGCCGGCCCACCGACTGGGAGCGCAACACCGCGTCCCTGCAGGACGCCGACTGGGCGACCGCGGACATGGCCTACCGCACGGCCGCGCTCGAGGCCGTCTCCGGCTTCGACGAGCGCTTCCCCCGGGCCTACCGGGAGGACGCCGACCTCGCGCTGCGCGTGCGCCGGGCCGGGTGGCAGCTGGTGCGCGGGCAGCGCCGGATCACCCACCCCGTGCGTCCCGCCGACGACCTCGTGAGCCTGCGCGTGCAGGCCGGCAACGCCGACGACGCCCTGATGCGCCGCCTGCACGGACCCGACTGGCGCCGTGCGGCCGAGGCCCCTCCCGGCGGCTTCCGCTGGCACGCCGCGACGGTCGCCGCCCTGGGCGCCGCGGGCGCGGGCGCCGGCGCGGCGCTCACCGCCACCGCCCTGGGCCACCGGCCCGCCCGGCGCTCCGCCCTGGCCGCGACCGGCACCGGCGCCGCGGCGTGGGGCTGGCTGACCGGCCGGTTCGTGCTGCTGCGCACGGTCCCGGGCCCCCGCCCGGGCGACCCCGAGTTCCTGCCCGAGCTCAGCCGCATGGTCCGCACCAGCGTCACGATCCCCGTGGCCGCCGTGCGGCACAAGACCCGTGGCTGGTGGCGGCACCGGGGGACCGGCCCCTGGCCCGTCCCGGTGCGCGCCGTGCTCTTCGACCGGGACGGCACCCTGGTCCACGACGTGCCCTACAACGGCGACCCGGACGCGGTCGAGCTCGTCCCCGGGGCCCGGGAGGCGGTCGACGCCGTGCGCGCGGCCGGGCTGCGGGTGGGCGTGGTGTCCAACCAGTCCGGCATCGGCCGCGGCCTGCTGACCCGCGAGCAGGTCGACGCCGTCAACGCCCGCGTGAGCGAGCTGCTCGGCCCCTTCGACACCTGGCAGCTGTGCCCGCACGCCCCGGAGCAGGACTGCGCGTGCCGCAAGCCCCGGCCCGGCATGGTGCTCGCGGCCGCCGCGGAGCTCGGCGTGGAGGCCTCCGAGTGCGTGCTGATCGGTGACATCGGCGCCGACGTCGAGGCCGCCCAGGCGGCCGGCGCGCGCAGCGTCCTGGTCCCCACCCCGGTGACCCGCGAGGAGGAGGTGGCAGCCGCCCCGGCCGTGGCCCGCACCCTGCGCGAGGCCGTCGCCGCCGCCCTCGCCCCGGCAGTGGACGAGGGGACCCCCGACCGACCCGACGCCCGCCCGGCCGCGGCCGGGACCCGGAGCTGAGCATGGCCCGCACCCTCGCCGTCCGCCTCGACTCGGACGGGGACGTCCTGCTGACCGGGCCCGCGGTCCGGGCCCTGGCCCGGCTGGGGAACCCGGTGGACCTGCTGGCCTCCCCGTCCGGTGCCGCCGCCGCCCGGCTGCTGCCGGACGTGGCCGAGGTCCTCGAGTACTCCGCGCCGTGGTCGGGCTTCCGGCCCCCGCCGGTGGACCGGGAGGCGACCACGGCCCTGGTGGAGGACCTCGCCGCCCGCGGCTACGACCTCGCCGTGGTCTTCACGTCCTTCCACCAGAGCCCCCTGCCCATGGCGCTGCTGGCCCGGCTCGCCGGGATCGACCGCGTGGTCGCGACGAGCGGGGACTACCCGGGATCGCTGCTGGACGTCCGGCACCGCCGCGCGGACCCGCCCGGCGGAGGCCACGAGGTCGAGGCGGGGATGGAGCTGGCCGTCGCGGCCGGGGCCCCCGAGCCCGCGACCGCCGACCTGCGCCTGGCCGTCCGCCGCCCGCTCCCGGAGCTGCCGGCGGAGCTGGCAGCGCTGCCGGACGGCTTCGTGGTGCTGCACCCCGGCGCCTCCGTCCCGTCCCGCGGGCTGACCGCCGAGCACGCCGGGGCCCTCGCGGCGGGACTCGCCGCGGCCGGGCGCGCGGTCGTCCTCACGGGCGGGCCGGGGGAGCGCGAGCTCACCGCCGCCGCCTGCGCCGCCGCCCGGTCCGCCGCGCCCCGCGGCACGGTGCTGGACCTCGCCGGGCGCACCGACCTGCCGGGTCTGGCCTCCGTGCTGGACGCCGCCGCGTGCGTCGTCGTGGGCAACACCGGCCCGGCGCACCTCGCCGCGGCCGTGGGCACCCCGGTGGTCTCCCTCTTCTCCCCGGTGGTGCCGCCGGAGCGGTGGGCGCCCTACGGCGTGCCCGTCGTGCTGCTCGGGGACCAGGGCGCGGACTGCCGCGGCTCCCGCGCCCGCGACTGCCCCGTGCCCGGCCACCCGTGCCTGTCCTCCGTGTCCCCGGCCGCCGTGCTCGCGGCCGTCGAGGAGCTGACGGACGCCGGCCCGGGGGCTCCCACCACTGTTCCCGAACCGGAAGGAGGACCCGGGTGCGCATCCTGACCTGGCACGTCCACGGATCGTGGACGACATCGTTCGTGCACGGCCCCCACACCTACCTGCTGCCCGTCGTCGCCGACCGGGGTCCGGACGGCCGCGGCCGCGCCGAGACCTGGGACTGGCCGGCCGCCGCCGTCGAGCGCACGCCCGAGGAGCTGACCGACGCCGAGTTCGACGTGGTGCTCCTCCAGCGTCCCCACGAGCTGGAGCTGCTCGAGCGGTGGACCGGGCGCCGGGCGGGGACCGACGTCCCGGCGGTCTACGTGGAGCACGACACCCCGCGGGGGCCCGCCGTGGCCACCCGCCACCCCCTGGCCGAGCGCTCCGACGTCCCGGTGGTCCACGTGACGCACTTCAACCGGCTGATGTGGGACAACGGGGACGCGCCCACCGAGGTCGTGGAGCACGGCGTCCTGGACCCCGGCCCGCTCTACACCGGCCGCACGGCCAGCCTGGCCGCCGTGGTCAACGAGCCCGTCCGGCGCGGGCGGATCGCGGGCACCGACCTGCTGACCGCGCTGGCCGAGGAGCTGCCCGTGGACGTCTACGGCATGGGGATGGACCGGCTGGCGGAGCACGCGCCCCACATGGCCGGGCGGCTGCACGAGAACTATCCTCAGGAGAAGCTGCACGCGGCGCTCGGCGCGCACCGGGCCTACTTCCACCCCTACCGGTGGACGAGCCTGGGACTCGCGCTGCTGGAGGCCATGACCATCGGGATGCCGGTGCTCGGGCTCTCGACCACCGAGGCGCCCCGGGCGGTGCCGCCCGGTACGGGGCTGCTCTCCAACGACCCGGAGGCCCTCGCCACGCAGGCGCGGCAGTGGCTGAACGACCCCGACGCGGCGGCCGCCGCGGGCACCGCCGCCCGCGAGCACGCCCTGAGACACTACGGCGCGGACCGCTTCCTCGCGGAGTGGGACCGCATCCTGGAGAAGGTGACAGCATGAGAATCGCAATGGTCTCCGAGCACGCCAGCCCGCTGGCGGCGCTGGGCGGGGTCGACGCCGGGGGACAGAACGTCTACGTGGCCGCCCTCGCGGAGGGTCTCGCCCGGCTGGGCCACGACGTCGTCGTGTACACGCGACGCGACGCCGCCGGCCTGCCCGACGAGGTCGAGCTCGCCCCCGGCGCCCGGGTGGTCCACGTCCCCGCGGGGCCCCCGAGCCTCCTGCCCAAGGACGACCTCGCCCCCTACATGGACGAGTTCGGCCGCTGGCTCGCCCGCGACTGGGCCCGCCGCGGCGTCCCCGACCTCGTGCACGCCCACTTCTGGATGTCCGGGATCGCGGCCCGGCGCGCCGCACAGGCCCTGCAGATCCCCGTGGTGCAGACCTTCCACGCGCTCGGGGCCGTCAAGCGCCGGCACCAGGGCGCGGCCGACACCAGCCCCGCCGGCCGGCTCGCGGCCGAGAACGAGATCATCGCGGCGGCCGACCTCGTCCTGGCCACCTGCCGCGACGAGCGGGCCGAGCTCCTGGCCCTCGGCGGGGACCTCTCCCGGATCGACGTGGTCCCGTGCGGCGTGGACCTCGACGCCTTCGCCCCCGCGCCGCCGCCCACCGGCGGCCGGCGGCCCCGGATCGTGGCGCTCGGCCGGCTCGTGGAGCGCAAGGGCGTGGACGTCGTCGTGCGCGCCCTCGCGGAGCTGCCGGACGCGGAGCTCGTCGTGGCCGGCGGTCCCGACCGCGCCGACCTGGACCGCGACCCCGAGGCCCTGCGGCTGCGGGCGCTGGCCCGGGAGCTCGGCGTGGCGGAGCGCGTGGAACTCCGCGGCCGCGTGGACCACGACGACGCCGCCGCGCTGCTCGCCACCGCGGACGTCGTGGCCTGCACCCCCTGGTACGAGCCGTTCGGCATGGTCCCGCTCGAGGCCATGGCGTGCGCCCGCCCCGTGGTGGGCACCGCCGTCGGCGGCCTGCTCGACAGCATCGAGGACGGCGTGACCGGCCTGCACGTCCCCCCGCGGGACGTCGCCGGGACCGCGGCCGCCCTGCGCACCCTGCTGGAGGACCCCGAGCTGGCGACCCGCATGGGCCGCGCCGGGCGGGAGCGCGTGGAGCGGCTCTTCGGCTGGCGGCAGGTGGCCCAGGAGACCGAGCGCGCCTACGCCCGCGTGGTCGCCCGGCACCGCCGGGAGCACCCGCCGCTGCTCGGGCACACCGAGCGCTGGCTCGGCGCCCACCTGGACGAGCTGGCGGTCGCCGCCCGCGACGCCGCGCAGCACGCCGACGTGGTGGACCGGTGGGGCGCCCGCCTGGCCGGGATGCTCACGGACGGCGGGCGCGTGCTCGCCGTGGGCAACGGGGGCAGCGCCGCGGAGGCCCAGCACTTCACCGCCGAGCTCGTCGGCCGTTTCGTCGACGACCGGCGGCCGCTGTCCGCCGTGTGCCTGTCCGCGGAGACCTCGAGCCTGACCGCCATCGTCAACGACTACGGCGTGGAGGAGGTGTTCGCCCGCCAGGTCCAGGCGCACGGGCGTCCGGGCGACGTGCTCGTCGTGCTGTCCACCAGCGGGCGCAGCCCCAACGTCCTGGCCGCGGCCGAGCGGGCTCGGGAGCACGGACTGCACGTCTGGGCGCTCACCGGCCCCGGTCCCAATCCGCTGACCGAGCGGGCGGACGAGTCCCTGACCGTCGCCGCGCCCAGCACCTCGGTGATCCAGGAGGTCCACCTCATGCTGCTGCACGCCGTCTGCGCCGCCGTCGACGCCCGGCTGGCACCGGCCGGGCCCGCGGAGCCCGCCGGGACCGGGACGCCGACCCGGACGGCCGTCCGGGCGGGTGCCGCATGAGCGCCGCGCGCATCGTCGTGGTGGGCGACGCCCTGCTGGACCGGGACGTCTCCGGCACCTCCACCCGCCTGAGCCCCGACGCCCCGGTCCCCGTGGTCGACGTCGACGACGTGTTCGCCAGCCCCGGCGGGGCCGGCCTCGCCGCGCTGCTGTGCGCGGAGCCCCCGTCCGTCGGCGCCGTCCCGGCGGCGGTCGACGTGACCCTCCTGGCCCCGGCCGCGGACGACGCCGCCGGCAGGGAGCTGGCCGGGGCGCTCGGCGAGGTCGCCCTGGAACGGCTGGGGCACGAGGGCGGGACGCGCACCAAGACCCGGATCCGCAGCTCGGGGCAGACCCTCGTGCGCGTGGACGAGGGCGGACCCGGTACGCCGGTCGGCGTCACCGCCGCGCGCGTGGCCGCCGTCCTGGCCGGGGCGGACGCCGTCCTGGTCTCCGACTACGGGGGAGGCGTCACGCGCGACCCCGCTGTGCGCTCGGCGCTCGAGGAGCACGCCCGCACCGGCGTGGTCGTCTGGGACCCCCACCCGCGCGGCGGCGCCCCGGTGCCCGGGTGCACGCTCGTCACCCCGAACGCCGCCGAGGCGGCGGCCGCCGTCGTGGCCGCCGCGCCCGGGTCCGCCCGGGACCTCGCGGGCGCGCTGCGCCGGCACTGGGCCGCCCGCGGCGTGGCCGTCACGG
>NZ_BAAGPL010000008.1:113944-150580 GCF_054784195.1 Kocuria himachalensis | reverse complement strand
GCTCGACTGGGCCGCCCGCGGCGTGGCCGTCACGGCCGGCGCGGACGGCGCGTACCTGGCCACGGCCACCGGCACCGAGCTGGTGCCCGCGGCGCCCGTGCAGAACACCGACCCCTGCGGGGCGGGGGACCGGTTCGCCTCCGCGGCGGCCCTCGCCCTGGGCGGCGGGACGCACGTGACGGCCGCCGTGGAGACCGCCGTCGAGGCCGCGGGCCAGTGGGTCGCGGCCGGTGGCGCCGCCACCTACCGCACCCGCCGCGCCGCCGGCGTCCACGCCCGGCCGGTCCTGCACCCCGGCGCCGAGCGGCTGCCCCGCGAGGTGCAGGAGCTGCTGAGCGAGGTGCGCGGCCGCGGCGGGACCGTGGTGGCCACCGGCGGCTGCTTCGACGTCCTGCACGCCGGCCACATCGCCTCCCTCGATTCCGCGCGCCGGCTCGGCGACGCCCTCGTCGTGCTGCTGAACTCGGACGACTCCGTGCGCCGGCTCAAGGGCCACGGCCGGCCCGTGGTCGGCGAGGCCGACCGCGCCCGCGTGCTGGGCGCCCTGCGCAGCGTCGACGCGGTCGTCCTCTTCGACGAGGACGATCCCCGCGCGGCCCTCAACCTGCTCCGCCCCGACGTGTGGGTCAAGGGCGGGGACTACACGCCCGAGCAGCTGCCCGAGGCCGTCGACGTCCGCGGCTGGGGCGGCCGCGTCACCGTGCTGCCCTACCTGTCGGGGCGCTCGACCACCGCGATCCTGCAGAAGGCCGGCCGTGAGCGCTGAGCCCGCCACCGCGGCCGTGGCAGGGACGGCTCCGGGCCGGTGGGCCGTGGACCCCGCGACGATCGGCCCGGGGGACGTGCTCGTGCTGCGGGCCCTCGGGCTCGGGGACGCCCTGACGGCCGTGGCCCCCCTGCGGGGCGTGCGCCGGATGCTGCCCGACCACCGGATCGTGCTCGTCGCGCCCGCGGGCGTGGGCGCCTGGCTCGCCGGGCTCGGCGTCGTCGACGGCGTGCTCCCGGTCCCCGGGCTCGTCCCGCTGCCGCCGACCCCCGGCGGGCACGTGGCCGTGAACCTGCACGGGCGCGGACCGCTCAGCCACGAGCTGCTGCTCGCGTCCCGCCCCGAGCGGCTCGTCGGCTTCGCCGCCCCGGAGGCCGGTCACGACGGCCCGCCGTGGCGCCAGGACGAGCACGAGGTGCGGCGCTGGTGCCGCCTGGTGGCCGACGCCGGGGGGCCGTGCGGCCCCGAGGACCTGCGCCTGCGCGACCACCGTCCCGCGCCCGGGGACGCCCCCGTGCTGATCCACCCCGGAGCCGCCTCCCCGGCGCGGCGCTGGCCCGCCGAGCGCTGGCGGGAGGTCGCCGCGGACCTGGCCGCGGACGGGCACCGGATCGTGGTGACCGGCTCCCCGGCCGAGGCCGATCTCGCCGCCGCCGTGGTGGCGGGGATCGACGCCGCGGAGAACCGGTGCGGCGCACTGGACCTGGACGGTCTGACCCGCACCGTCGGGGCGGCCGCCGCGGTGCTCAGCGCCGACACCGGCGTGGCCCACGTGGCCACCGCCCTGGCCGTGCGCTCCGTGGTGCTCTTCGGCCCCACGCCGCCGGCCTGGTGGGGGCCTGCCGTGGACCCCGACCTGCACACCGTGCTGTGGCACGGCGACCCGGCCGCGCGGGCGTGGGGCGACCCCCACGGCGACCGGCTCGACGAGAGGCTGGCCGCCGTCGGCCCGGCGGAGGTCCTGGCCGCGGCCCGGGCGCAGCTGGGCGCCTCCCGCACCTGACCCCGGCGGGCTCCCGGCCCCGAGCCGTCGGGGCCCGCCCACTGATCCCTGACCTGCGCCCCTGCCCTTCGATTCCTTTCCTTCGATCCCCGTCCTTCGATCCCGAGGAGCACCGTGAACCCCACGACCGACGCGACCACCACCGCGGGCACCACCCGTCCGATCCGCCGCGCCGTCGTGACCGGCGGGACCGGCTTCCTCGGCAGCCACCTGTGCACCGAGCTGCGCCGCCGGGAGGTGGAGGTGGTGTGCCTCGACAACTTCCTCACCGGCTCCGCGGCCAACATCGAGCACCTGGTGGGCGACCCCGGCTTCCGGCTCGTCCAGTGCGACGTCACCGACTACGTGCACGTGCCCGGGGACGTGGACCTCGTCCTGCACTTCGCGTCCCCGGCGTCCCCGATCGACTACCTCAAGCTGCCCATCCACACCCTGAAGGTCGGCTCGATCGGCACCCACCACGCCCTGGGCCTGGCCAAGGACAAGGGCGCGCGGTTCGTGCTGGCCTCCACCTCCGAGGTGTACGGCGACCCGCAGGTCCACCCGCAGCCCGAGAGCTACTGGGGTCACGTCAACCCGGTGGGCCCGCGCGGGGTCTACGACGAGGCCAAGCGCTTCGCGGAGGCCCTGACGGTCGCCTACCGCGCCGAGCACGGGGTGGACACGGCGATCGTCCGGATCTTCAACACCTTCGGCCCCCGGATGCGGCCCTTCGACGGCCGCGCGATCCCCACCTTCATCCGCCAGGCCCTCGCGGGGGAGCCGCTCACGGTGGCCGGGGACGGCGCCCAGACGCGCTCCGTCTGCTACGTCTCCGACCTCGTCCGCGGCATCCTGGCCCTGGCCGGCAGCGGCCACGGCGGTCCCATGAACATCGGCAACCCGCACGAGCTGTCCGTGCTGCAGATCGCCCGCGACGTCATCGCCGCGACGGGCTCAACCTCGGGGCTCGAGTTCGTGGAGCGTCCCGTCGACGACCCCATGGTGCGACGCCCCGACACCACGCTCGCGACCGAGGTCCTAGGCTGGGCCCCGGAGGTCCCGTGGGCGGAAGGGCTGGAGCGCACGGTCGAGTGGTTCCGGGAGGGGGCCGGTCTCCCGCAGGCCGCCGTGCGCGCCCGCTGACCGGCCCGCCCCGGGCAGCGCCGCTCCGCACCCGGGCGGTGACGGCTGCTCGGGCGACTCGGCCCGGGCCGGGACGGCGGCTCGGGCCACCCGACGCTCCGTCCACCGGGCGCTCCGTCCACCGGGCGCTCGGTGGACCGGGCGCTCAGCTCACGTAGCGGCGCGCGGCGCTGCTGCGCTGAGACTCCTCCAGCGCCAGGAACCGCCGCTCGACGTGCTCGGGAAGGGGCCGCCGCTCGCGCAGCACCCACGGCGCCCCGCGCAGGGCGTCGAGCAGGGCCAGGGCCGTGACACGGTCCCGCGGGGCGGCGCCGACCACGTCCCGGGTCCGGCGCAGGGCCGCGCGGAGCGGGCGGCGCAGCCAGATGAACCACAGCGTGTTGCGCAGCCCGTGGCGGCGGCGCAGGTGCGGGTCCCGGACGGTGGAGGCCTGGTGGTGGACCACGACGTCGGGCAGGTGCACGAGCTCCCAGCCCGCGGTCGCGAGGTCCGCGGCCAGCAGCTCCTCCTCGCCGCCGAGCCACAGCCGCTCGCTGAACCCGCCCACTTCGCGGAACGCCGTCCGGCGGACCACGGACGCCCCGGCCAGGAAGCTGCCGAGGGCAGGCCCGGGCATCCACTCGGGGCCCTCGACGGGCGAGTGCAGCAGCTCCGCGTTGATCGGGTCCTCCCGAGAACCGGGCTCCACGAGGATCCTGCCGGTGACCACCCCCAGCCGCGGGTGGGCCTCCAGCGCGTCGGCCGCCCGGCGCAGGGACCCGGGCTCCCACCAGGTGTCGTCGTCGCAGAAGGCCACGAACGGCATGTCCACGCGCTCCAGGGCGACATTGCGGCCCACGGCGCCGAGGTTGACGGGGCTCGCGACGAGCTCCGCCCAGGGGTGCCGCTCCCGGATCGCGTCCGCCGTGCCGTCCTCGGAGCCGTTGTCGACGACCACCACGTGCGGTCGTTCCGGGAGCTCCCGCAGCCGGGCCAGGGCCAGCAGGGCCTCGTCCCGGCGGTTGTAGGTGATCATCACGACCGCCACGCGCCCGTCGGGGCCCGTCGCGGGCGTGGGGGTGGGGTCGGTCTCGGTCACGGGCTCTCCTCCGGTGCGGCGGGGTCGGTCGGGGCGGGGCCGCGCAGCAGCGCGAGCGCGGCCTCCGTGGTCGGGGACACCCGGTGCCGGGCGCGCAGCGCGGCCGGGACGCGGGGGAGGGCGCCGAGCAGACCGCGGCGCCCCGTGCGGCCGCCGCGCAGGGCCCCCAGCAGCTCGTGCGCCACGACCCGCCGGGGCCGGCGCAGGATCGCGGTGAGCAGACGGCTGCGGACGAGCTCGGCCTGCCGGCGCTCGTCCGTGCCGCGCCGCGGCGAGGGGTGGTGGTGGGCGCGGATCTGCGGCACGTAGGACAGCCGCCACCCGGCGTCGAACAGGTCGAGGGCGAGGCGCTCCTCCTCGCCGGGGAAGCGCACGACGTCGTCGAAGCCGCCGGCCGCCAGGAACGCCGAGCGGCGCACGATCGCCCCGCAGCCCACGAAGCCGAGCAGGGCCGGGCCGGGGCACCCGGTCGGGATGCCCAGCGGGGACGCGGCCAGCACGGCGTTGAGCGGATCCGGGCGCTCCTCGGGGCCCACGGCGATGGACCCGGCGATCAGGCCGAGCCGGGGATGGGCGTCGAAGACGGCCGCGGCGCGGGAGAGCGCCCCGGGGGCCCACCACGAGTCGTCGTCGGCGAAGGCCACGTAGGGGGTGCGGGCGAGCCGGACGCCGACGGTCCGGGCCACGGCCCCCACGTTGCGGGGCAGCTCCACCACCTGCACGTGGGGGTGGGCGGCGCGCACCGCCTCGGCGGAGCCGTCCGTGGAGGCGTTGTCCACGACGACGACGGGCCCCTCGTGCCGGCCCAGGTGCGCCACGAGCTCCTCCCGGCGGTTGCGGGTGGCCACGACCACCGTGACGCGGCGCTGGGGGTCCCGGGCGTCCATCGTGTCCTTCCGTCGGGTCCTTCCGCGCCCCGGGGGCGGACGCGGCCGCGTGCCCGCCACCGGCGGACACGCCCTCCCATCGTAGGGGCACGTCCTCCCGCGGTCGGGCGCACGGCGCGTGACACAATCGGGAGGAGCCTCGGCCCCCGGGTTACCGCTGCGAAATACGGCCCGTCCATACTGCACGTACTGCCCGCCCCCACCCCGAAAGGCCTGTGATCGCCCGACATGTCCGACCTGTTCGAGAACTACGCCGCCGACATGGCCGTGGCGGCGGCCTACGACGAGATGTACACGGCGGACCGGCAGATCCGTCCCGGCTACGACCGCATCGGCGGGGTCCTCGACGACCTGTCGCTCAGCGACGTCAACACCCGCGCCGACTCCATGGCCCGCTCCTTCCTGGACCGGGGCGTGACCTTCGACTTCGCGGGGGAGGAGCGTCCCTTCCCGCTCGACATCGTGCCCCGGGTGATCACCGCCGGCGAGTGGGACGTCATCGAGCGCGGCGTGAAGCAGCGGGTCCGGGCCCTGGAGTGCTTCCTGGACGACGTCTACGGCGAGCAGCGGGTCGTGGCCGACGGGATCGTGCCGAAGGCGCTGATCACCTCCTCCGCCCACTTCCACCGGGGCGTGTGGGGCTTCCGGCCCGCTGGCGGCGTCCGGATCCACGTGGCGGGCATCGACGTGGTCCGGGACCAGCAGGGCGTGTTCCGGGTGCTCGAGGACAACGTGCGCGTGCCCTCCGGGGTCTCCTACGTCATCGAGAACCGGCGGGCCATGACCAAGGGCCTGCCGGAGGCCTTCATGTCCCAGCCGATCCGAGCCGTGGAGGCCTATCCCCGGCACCTCTACAAGGCGCTGCGCGCCACGGCCCCGGAGACGGCCGAGGACCCCACGGTGGTGGTCCTCACCCCGGGCGTGTTCAACTCCGCCTACTTCGAGCACACCCTGCTGGCCGGGCTCATGGGCGTGGAGCTCGTGGAGGGCCGGGACCTCGTGGTCCGCGGCGACAAGGTCTACATGCGGACCACCGACGGCGAGCAGCGCGTGGACGTGATCTACAAGCGGATCGACGACGAGTTCATCGACCCCCTGCACTTCCGCTCGGACTCCGCGCTGGGCTGCTCCGGGCTGGTCAACGCGGCCCGGGCCGGGAACGTCACCATCGCCAACGCGATCGGCAACGGCGTGGCCGACGACAAGCTCACCTACTCCTACGTCCCCGACCTCATCCGGTACTACCTCGACGAGGAGCCGGTGCTGCCCAACGTGGACACCTACCGGCTGGAGGAGGACGAGGCCCGGGCCTGGGTCCTGGAGCACCTGGACGAGCTGGTGGTCAAGCCCGTGGACGGGTCCGGCGGCAAGGGCCTGGTCATCGGCCCGCAGGCCAGCGCGGCGGAGCTCCAGGAGCTGCGGGCGAAGGTGCTCGCCGACCCGCGCGGGTGGATCGCCCAGCCGGTGCTGCAGCTGTCCACCGTGCCGACGTTCGCGGACGGGGAGTTCAGTCCCCGGCACGTGGACCTGCGGCCCTTCGCGGTCAACAGCGGCGACGACGTCTACGTCCTGCCCGGCGGGCTGACCCGCGTGGCCATGCAGAAGGGCTCGCTGATCGTCAACTCGTCCCAGGGCGGCGGCTCGAAGGACACCTGGGTGCTCGGCCAGCCGCAGACCCAGGACCTGGACCCCGGGCAGGCCCCGCCCCCGGACGTCGACTCCTCGGTGCACACGTGGCCGGTCTCCGCGTCCTGGCAGGACGAGGGCGACAGCGGCCAGCAGCAGCAGCAGCAGCAGGCCGCGTCCCGCCCGGGCGCCGTGACCACCACCTCCGTGACCACCACCGCGGACACCCCCGCGACGACCCGCACCGGAGAGGGGCCCACATGCTGAGCCGCATTGCCGAGTCCCTGTTCTGGATCGGCCGCTACGTCGAGCGGGCCGACGGGGTGGCGCGGATCCTCGACGTCCACCTGGAGCGCATCACCCAGCTGCCCGTGGGCGAGCAGGAGGCCGAGGTGCGCCGCATCATGGCGGTGATGGGCGTGGAGCCCGGGGACGGCGACTACAGCGTCCGGTCGATGATCCAGGAGCTCGCGTGGAACAGGGACTGCCTGACCTCCATCTCGGGCTCCCTGCACGCCGCCCGCGAGAACGCCCGCCGCGCCCGGGAGACCGTGTCCTCGGCCATGTGGGAGTCGCTCAACTCCACCTACTACGGTCTGGGCCAGCACCGCCGCGACGTCGTCGGCACCTTCCGCGTCTGCCACTGGACCATCGAGCGGATGGCGACCGTGCGCGGGCAGACCCAGATGACCATGTCCCACGACGAGTCCTGGATGTTCCTGTCCCTGGGCGCGGCGATCGAGCGGGCGGACATGACGTCCCGGCTGCTGTGGACCCGGTCCACGTCCACGTCCGGCATGTCGTGGGTGTCGATCCTGCACTGCGCCGGCGGCTACGAGGCCTTCCTGCGCACCCGGTACGGCACGTTCAGCGACGAGTCCGCGACCGAGTTCCTGCTCCTGGACCGGCTCTTCCCGCGCTCGATCCTGCACGCGCTCACCACGGCGGAGGAGATCCTCGTGGGCCTGGAGCCCGGTCTGCAGCGGGTCGGGTTCAAGGACGACGCCCGCCGCATCGTCGGCGAGGCGCGCACGGCCCTGGAGTTCCACCACGCGGAGGACCTCATCGCGGTGCTGCCCGAGCACCTGAACAACGTCCAGGCCGCGTGCGCGAGGGCGTCGGAGGCCGTGAGCACCAAGTACTTCTCGCACGCCGTCGAGGCGTCCTGGTTCGGAGGCATGCTGTGACCCGGCTCAAGATCGACCACGTCACCCGCTACGACTACAACGACAACGTCTCGAAGTCCTACAACGAGGCCCGGATGACGCCCCTGTCCGACGACGAGCAGATCGTGCTCGAGGCGGAGCTGACGCTGAGCCCGGGGACCGCCACGGTCAGCAACTACCGGGACTACTGGGGCACCCGCGTCGCGGCCTTCGACATCCAGGGCCGGCACCGGCACCTCGAGGTCCGCTCCTCGGCCACGGTGGAGGTGCACCGGCGGCCCGGCGACGAGGTCGCGGACGGGCTGAGCTGGGAGGAGCTGGCGACCCCCGAGGTCCTCGACGCGGTCTCCGACTTCGTGCCCCAGACCCCGCTCACCCGGCTCGGGCCCGAGCTGGAGAAGGTCGCCGAGGAGATCCGCAAGGAGACGGCCGATCCGGCCGCCGCGGCCGCCGCGATCTTCCAGGGCATCGCCTCGCACATGCAGTACGTGCCGGGGGTCACCGGGGTCCACACCGACGCGGAGGCCGCCTGGCGGGAGGCCAAGGGCGTGTGCCAGGACCTCGCGCACGTGGCCATCGGCATGATGCGGCACATCGGGATCCCCGCCCGCTACGTCTCCGGCTACCTGCACCCGGACTACGAGGCGGGCATCGGGGCGACCGTGCCGGGGGAGTCCCACGCGTGGGTGGAGTGGTGGAACGACCGCTGGTACGCCTACGACCCCACCAACCACACGCGGCTCACGGACTTCCACGTCACGGTGGCCCGGGGCCGCGACTACACCGACGTCACGCCGCTGAAGGGCATGGTCACCGGCGGCGGCGGCACCTCGGGACTCCAGGTCCAGGTCGAGGTCACGCAGACCGCATGACGACGGCGGGGCCGCCCACCGTCCCGGGTGGGCGGCCCCGCCGCGACGGGTGGAATGCCTAGCTCTCGAAGCGGAAGTTCTTCGGGGCGACCGTCAGCCCGGAGGGCGTCACCGTCAGGCCCCGGGCGCGGTCCTGCTCCGCGTCCACGCCGACCTTCACGCCCGGGGGCACCACCACGTTCTTGTCGAGGATGCACCGGTCGACCACGGCCCCCTCGCCGATCTGCACGTTGGGCAGCAGGATCGACTGGTTGACGGTGGCGTCGTTGTTGACCAGCACCTTGGGGGAGAGGACCGACTCAGTCACACGCCCGCCGGTGACCAGGACGCCGCGCGAGAGGATCGAGTCCGTCGCGATGCCGCCCTCCCCGTGCGGACCGCGCACGAGCTTCGCCGGCGGGGCCTGCATCTCGTTGGTGTAGAGCGGCCACGCGTAGTTGTACAGGTTGAACACCGGCAGCGGGCGGATCAGGTCCATGTGGGAGTCGTAGTACGAGTCCAGGGTGCCGACGTCGCGCCAGTACTGCCGGTCACGGTCCGTGGAGCCCGGGACGTCGTTGTTCGTGAAGTCGTAGACGGCGGCCTCGCCGCGGTCCGCGAACCACGGCATGATGTCCCCGCCCATGTCGTGGCTCGTGTCCTCCTTCGCCTCGTCGGCCCGGAGGGCCTCGACGAGCGCGTCCGTGTCGAACACGTAGTTGCCCATCGAGGCGAAGAAGGCGTTGGGGTCGTCCGGCAGGGGAGCCGTGCTCTCGGGCTTCTCCACGAAGCGGGTGATCTTCGTGACGTCCTGCGGGTCCGTCTCGATCACGCCGAAGGACGTCACCATCTCCATCGGCTGGCGCACGCCCGCCACGGTGGCGCGGGCCCCGGACCGCACGTGGAAGTCCACCATGTCGGAGAAGTCCATCCGGTACACGTGGTCCGCGCCGACCACGACCACGATGTCCGGCTTCTCGTCGTCGATGAGGTTCATCGACTGGAAGATGGCGTTGGCGGAGCCCAGGAACCACTCCTTGCCGCGCCGCTGCTGGGCCGGCACGGTGACCACGTAGTTGCCCAGCTGGGCGGAGAGGCGCCAGGTCTGGGTGACGTGCTGGTCCAGGGAGTGCGACTTGTACTGCGTGAGCACCACGACCTGGAGATAGCCGGAGTTCACGATGTTGGACAGCGCGAAGTCGATCAGCCGGTAGCCGCCCGCGAAGGGCACCGCGGGCTTGGCGCGGTCCTCGGTGAGCGGCATCAGGCGCTTGCCCTCGCCTCCGGCCAGGACGATCGCGAGAACCTTCTTACGGTGGGGCATGGGAACCTCTCTGACATCTTCGGCAATCGGGCGCAACAACTCCGCCTCGCGGTGCGGAACCACTCGACAGGCGCCTTCATTGTGTCTTAACAGCCGCGAAGGCGAGTGACCGACCGCACAGGAGTCCGGATGTGTCTCCCGGAGCGGCGCGCACGGCCCCCGGTGGGCGTCTTCCCGTGGCGCCGTGCCGATCCTGCAGTACGCTCGGAACCGTGCGAGTAGATATCTTGTCCAAGGAATTCCCGCCCGAGATCTACGGCGGCGCCGGAGTCCACGTGTCCGAGCTCTCGCGGGTCCTGGCCCCGCTCGTCGACCTGAGGGTGCGGTGCTTCGGTGCTCCGCGAGAACCCCGGGTCAACGGCGTCGAGGTGCAGGCCTACCCCGTGCCCGCGGACCTGGCCGGCGCCAACGCCGCGATCCAGACGCTGGGGGTGGACCTGGCCATGATCGAAGACATCGCCGGCGCCGACCTGGTGCACTCCCACACCTGGTACGCCAACATGGGCGGGCACCTCGCGTCGCTGATGTACGGCATCCCGCACGTCCTCTCCGCGCACTCCCTCGAGCCCCTGCGCCCGTGGAAGGCCGAGCAGCTCGGTGGCGGGTACGCGGTCTCCTCCTTCGTGGAGAAGACCGCCTACGAGGCGGCCGCGGCGATCGTCGCCGTCTCCGACGGGATGCGCCAGGACATCCTCCGGTCCTATCCGGACGTCGACCCCGACCGGGTCCGGACGGTGCACAACGGCATCGACGTCAGCCAGTGGGTGCCCGACGAGGGCACCGACGTGCTCGAGTCCTACGGCATCGACCCGGCCAAGCCCTCCGTGGCGTTCGTGGGCCGTGTCACCCGGCAGAAGGGCGTGCCGTTCCTGCTGCGCGCCGCGGCCCGGCTGCCCGAGGACGTCCAGCTCGTGCTGTGCGCCGGCGCCGCCGACACCCCGGAGCTCGGAGCCGAGGTCAACGCGCTCATCGACGAACTGAAGGCCACCCGGTCCGGGGTGGTGCTCATCGAGAAGATGCTGCCCCGCCGTGAGATCGTCCAGATCCTCTCCGGCGCCACGGCCTTCGCCTGCCCGTCCGTGTACGAGCCGCTCGGGATCGTCAACCTCGAGGCCATGGCCTGCGGCACCGCCGTGGTGGCCTCGGCCACGGGCGGTATTCCCGAGGTCGTCGTGGACGGGGAGACCGGCCGGCTGGTCGCCATCGAGCAGGCCCAGGACGGCACCGGCACGCCGCTCGACCCCGAGAAGTTCGTCGCCGACTTCGCCGCCGCGCTGACCGAGGTGGTCTCCGACCCGGTGCGCGCCCGGGAGATGGGTGCGGCCGGTCGGCGGCGCGCCGAGGAGCACTTCGCCTGGGAGTCCATCGCCGAGCGGACCCTGGAGGTCTACCGCTCCGTCCTGTGAATCCCGCCTGTGAATCCCGGCGGCGCCGGCGGCCCGAGGTCGTCGGTGCCGCGCGGGAGAGGCGGCGGCCACCGTGGGCCCGTGGGAGCACGGGTCGGCGGCGGCCGCCGCCGGCACAGGTGAGGGGGGTCCCCGGCCACCTCGAGAGCCCATGGCGCCGGTGGGGACGGGGGCACCCCGGCAGCGCCAACGCGGCTCTCGAAGGAGCATCGTCCCAGGTCAGCTGGGGAATCCAGGAGATGCTCTGCTCCTATTGAACCGCATTCCGGAACCCCGTGGAAGTGGTAAGCGCCCTTACCGACGAGTTTTCATCCAATCTTCTGTCGGCGTCCCAGCTACCTCCGGGGCAGCGGCGCCGATGTGAACGGCGGGCGTGCATGTGGTACCTTATTTTCTGTTGCGTTCAGGAAGGGCGGCCGGAAACGGCACGACGTTCTCCTTGGATCCACTCGCGCGGGTGGCGGAATAGGCAGACGCGCTAGCTTGAGGTGCTAGTCCTCGTATTAGAGGGTGGGGGTTCAAGTCCCCCCTCGCGCACAGGAAACGGCCTGGTCAGGCCGGAGACGGGAGCCCCGCCGTCGACAGGAGAACAGATCCTGTCGACGGCGGGGCTCTGTCGTGTGCATGGCCGGCATCGGAGCGCGTGCGCACCAGAATGGTTCGTTGACCGGGGCGGTGCCGTGGCGCGATCCGGACACCGGCAAGCAGACCTCACGCACCGTCGACGACCAGCGCGAGGCCGTGATGCTCGAGGACTTCCTCGATGCCCACGGCAGTTCCTTCCGTCTGGCCGGCCGGTCCGCCGCCGAGCTCCGTTCCCGAACCCCGAAGCTCGCCGATGTCGTCACGGGCCACATCCAGGCATTGACGGGCGTGGAATCCGGCACGCGGGCCACGTACGAGCGTATGGCCGCCAAGCACATCCTTCCCAGCCTGGGCGCCCGACCAGTGGACAAAAGCACGCGCGCCGACTTCGCCCTCTCCGCACACTTGGATCCCATGAGGACTCTCGCCCCAGCCGCCACCGTGCCGTTCTCGTCCCACCCCGTTGCCCTGGACCCGTGCGCCGGGCCCGGCGGCTGGGACGAGAGGGCGCGGATCCTGGTCCCGGAGGACCACATCGTCGGAGTGGAGCTCGACGCGAATGCCACGACCACTGCGGAGCGCGTCGATCTCCACGGCAAAGGACATCGTGATTCGATCGAGTGTCATCCCGGGCAGGGACGCCGGATCGCGTCCGCGGATGTTGCCGAGCACTCGGGCGGTGATCCAGTCGTCCAGCAGCGGCCCGTGTGTGCCCAGCGCGTGGCCGGCACCGTCGGTGGTCGCTGAGGACGGGATGTCCGTGGCCGGTCCGGTGGACATGCGGTACCCCGGGTCGATCGTCGTCGAGCACACCGACTCGGCCCTGACCGCCGACGAGCGGGAGCAGATCCTTGAGAGCGTGGCTGCCAATCATGACTCCGGATGCTGAGCCGCCGCAGGATGGACACGGCGCCGCCCCCCCCCGGGTCACAGCCCGAGGAACCGGAGCAGCAGCGGCAGCGTCACGGTGCGGACGACCGCCCACAGCCCCGTCATCGCGGCGACCGCCGGCACCGGTGTCTCCGGTCTGGGCGGCAGGCTCACGTCAGGGCTCATCGCGCGACACTTCGGGTGGGCGCGTCGATCTCCACGGCGAAGGTCATCTCGAGCCGGTCATGCTCGACACCGGGCAGGGACGCGAGATCAGGCCCGTGGAGGTTGCCGAGCATCTGGGCCGCGGTCCGGTCGTCCAGCAGCGGCCCGTCGGCGCCCAACGAGCGGCCGGCGCCGTCGGTGATCTCGGCCAGGGAGATCTCGTCCTCGACGTCGTCGCAGAAGAACACCAGCCGGGCGGCGTCCGGATGCCGGATGCGGACCCGGAGCACCAGCTCCTCCAGCGCGGCGGCGGTGAGCTCGTGGCGGGCGTACTGGAAGTTGCGGCGGGCGGACTCGAACCGCGGGGTGGAGGTGGTCGGGCCCTGCAGGTCTGGGGGAGAGGCGGGGGGAATCCTCATGGTGTCGAGGCTACCGCTGGGGCCCGACAATCCTTTCTCAGGGCCCCGGCGGTCGTAGGTGAGCGTGCAGACCGCGTCCGGGTGGGACAGGTCCATCGCGCGCAGGACGCCTACGGTCATCGGCGTGGTCATTCCGGCGCTCAGCGGCGCCCTGTCGTTGGTCGAGGTGCTCGTGGACCCCATGTGTGCGGCAGTGCCGACTGGGGCAGAGCCTTGACACATAGGATGTGTGCTGAAGCGAACAACTTGCGAAGGGGACCACTTGAGCACCAACGATCCGCACGGCGGCCCGCAGTACCAGTCGGCCGGCAGCCAGCCGACCGGACCCGAGCAGCAGCCGGCCTACGGGGGCGAGCAGAGCTACGCCGGCGGGCCGAACGGCTACGGCTACCAGCAGCAGCAGGGATACCCGCAGTCGGGGTACCACCAGACCGGCCCCTACGGGTACCAGCAGACCATGCAGCGCGCCGGCACCCAGCCCGGGGTTCATGTCGGCTTCGGCGAGGCGATCAAGCGCTTCTTCGCGAAGTACGCCCAGTTCTCCGGGCGCGCCAGCCGCTCCGAGTACTGGTGGGTCGCCCTGTTCTTCTTCTTGGTCTCCTTCGTGCTGAACACGCTCGTCACCGCGGTCGGCACCGACTCCTTCGGGGAGCTCAACGGCCTCGGCGTCGTGCTGTCACTGGTGCTCTTCGTCTTCGCGCTCGGCACTCTGGTCCCGTCGCTGGCGGTCGCCGTCCGGCGCCTGCACGACGTGAACCTCTCCGGGTGGATGCTGCTGATCGGGCTGATCCCCTTCGTCGGATGGATCGTCCTCATCGTCCTCACAGTCCTGCCGCCGAAGCCGGAAGGTGCTCGGTTCGACCGGTGACGTGAACGCGCCCCGGGCTCTGCGGGCCGCTGATCCATGACGGGTCAGCGGTCCGGTGACCGGCGCCGTGCGCTCCGCCCGGGCGTTGCACTACGCCTTCGACGAGGACCCGAACCCCGGCGAGCTCACCGTGCGACCCAGCAGCGACGTGACTGTGGAGCTCGACGCCGTCCCCGGCGCCGGGACGCAGCTGCCGGGGTGCACGCGCGAGCATCAGGTGCTGGCCTACCGGGTGGAGTTGGAGATCGCCGACGTCGCGGAGCTGCCGACCTACGTCAGCGACGAGTATGCCGCGCTCACTCCGGTCATCGGATCGTCGACCGGTGCGGCCGGCCGAGCGCCGTGTTGCCTCGCACCGGGCTATTCGGGCGCTGTCGTGGGGGAGGCGGACACACCCCAGAAGAGTTCGTGACCATCGGCTTCAGCCGCCACCGTGACCGTTTCCGGCATCGCGTCCTCGGAGGTTCCGAAGCGCAGCGTCGTGGTCACCGGTGAGCCGCCGCAGTCCCCTTCGCCGTAGGCCCCATGCTCGCCGCTCAGCCTGATCTGACCGGAGGAGCGTTGGGTGCCAGTCCCCGGGTCGGTGGCTGCGCACGCCATGGTGACCGCGTACCACCCGGGCTCCACGTCGGAGGTCGAACCGGTGGCGCGACTGCCGTCGGCGCCGGTGCTGCCGGCCATGGAGAAGCCTCCCTCGGCAGGAATGGGAAGCGTGTCGGCGGCCCAGGCTGCGAGACCGTCGACCGGGTCCGATGGGGACTCCGGTGACTGGCCGCAGGCGGTGACCGCCAGCAGCACGGCGATGGCGGTCAGGGCTGCGGGCGTACGGCTCGTCATGTCCGCCACCCTAGTGCGCGTGCCGCCGGATCAGCCCGGAGGCTCGCTCAGCGCCCGACGTCGATGCCCAGGTGTGCGGCCATCGCCGGCGCCAGCTGCTGCAGCTGGAAGTCGTTGATCGTCGCTCCGCGCAGGTGGCCCAGCCCGGTGATCTCCGGCAGGTCCACCGCGCGCAGGTCGACGTCGGCCAGGGTGGCCCCGGAGACGTCGAGGGTACCCACCTCGGTGTCGTCGAAGGAGACCCGCTGCACCTGGGCGCCGGTGAGGTCGAGCTCGCCGATGACGCAGCCGGTGAACTGCACGTCGCGCACGCTCGCTCCGCGCAGGCTCACGTACCCGATCTTGGCGTTGCGGACGTGGACGGAGTTCCAGGAGCCTTCGATGCACTGCAGCACCCCGAGGCGGGAGTCCTCGAGCACCACGCCGCGCAGCTCGATGTAGGCGGCCGAGACGGTGGGGATGTCCAGGTGGTGCAGGCACGAGTCGGTGATGTGGGCGCTGGTGAGCTCCAGCTCGTGAACGTTCAGCGCGGAGAGCGAGCAGTCCGTGAAGCCGACGTTGGTCAGGTCCATCCCGGTGAGGTCGTCGTCGGTGAAGGTGAGCGCTTCGTAGGTGCCGTGGGCGCGTAGGACGGACGGGTCGCCGGCGGTGAGCTCGGGCAGGCGGAGGGCGCGCAGCTTCGGGGGAGTGGGGGTGTCGCGTCGTGGCATGGCCTCCACGTTAGCCGCGGGCGCTGACCGGGGGTGGTGGCCGGGTCGTCAGCCGGTGCGGTCGGCGGTGTGCAGGGCGTGCAGGTAGACCCAGGCTCGGGGAGCCCGGATGGCGTCGATCCCGGTGAGGATCACTGAGACACCCAGTGAAGCCACCCACGGGAGGACCGGGGCGGCCAGTGCGCTGAGTGCGACACCCACGACCATGGCGATACCTACCACCAGTCCTTCGATGTTCTGGCAAACGACGACACCGACCGCGACCCGCACCTCGGGGTGCTCGGCAGTGACCCGGTCTTCGCGACCGCCGCGAACGCCGGCTTCCGCTGCGCCTCACCGATCCGCTGGTCGAACCGGGGGCGAGGAGCCTTGGCCCATGGCATTGATGCCACCGGATGACGTCGGCCGGCCCGTGGAGTGCGTGGCTTGCAGGTAGGCCCAGCCGTGGCGGGCTTGACGGCCCGCGACCAAGGCGGCGGCAGTGCAGAGCCCTGCGAGCACCAGCCACAACCACACCGCACGATCAGCCCAGGTGATGGTCGCACCGACGGCAGCGGCGCCGACCAGCACGGTCTTCTCGACCTGCCAGCAGGCCAGGGCCGCCGCTGCCTGGGCGGGAGATCTCGGGGGAAGTAGACCGCTCTCAGCGGCAACCGCCAGGTCCCACTTCAGCGGTTCCAGCTCGGTGACCGGTGACAGATATGGCCGAGGCGCCTTCGTGAGTCGATGGAGAAGGAGGGCGGCTGGAACGAGCAGTCCGGGCAGGAGCAAGAACCAGTCGGACCGTGCGTTGCCCTGCTCGTCCAGGCCCCACAGGGCCAACCCCGGAATACCGACGGCCAGCATGAGCGCAGCAGGAAGCGTGCGCACCAGCACCAGCCCAGGACTCGGTACGGGCACCTCGTCGGCGCGCTGCGCAGTCTCGTCCATGGTGCTGACGCTACCGGCCGGCGCCGGTGCACCGCTCGGAGCACAAGAGGGGAACGACGAGTCGGGTGCAGGCCTGCCAGGATGCGAGCACAGCGATAGCGGGCAGAGGAGCCGTCCGTGCCGAGGCGGATCGAATGGCTGATCGCCGTGCTGGCAGCGGTCACGCTGCTCGGCGGCAACGTGTTCCTGCTCCGGGGCAGCTGGGGCGGCTGGGTGATGCTGGCCGGATCGGTGTCGCTCGTGGTGATGCTGGCGTTGGTCATCCGTCAGAGACGAAGGGACAACCCGTGAGCACGAGTGGTCCACGGCATCGTGGGGAGCGAACCTCGGAGCAGCGAGAACGCGAGCGGGAGATCGTGCTCTGGGCGATCTTCCTCGTGGGCGCCGGGGTGTACCTCGTTCTGCTCTCCACGGTGTGGGACCGGGGCGCGACCGCGCTCGGGATTCTCCTGTGCGGGATCATCGGGATGTGGATCGAGAGGTGGCGGGGCCGGCGCGGTCGGACACGCCGGTAGCTCAGCGCGGCAGGTGGCGTTGGAGCCACATCGTGCACCAGAGCTTCAGCCGCAGCTCGTCCCATTCCTGGACGTTCACGATCAGGGCGGCGTCCCCGTAGCGGTGGACCGATTCGACGCCGTCGCGGTCGCACAGCTGCTCGATCAGCTCATCCACGACCTTCGGGTGCTGGGCCGGGATGTCCTCGCGGAGGCCGACGTCGAAGCAGTCGAGCTCGGCGACGACCGTGACCAGCGGCTCCTCGATGGCCGCAGCCTCCGGGCCTTCCCCGTGCAGAGCGTCGATGGTGCGCTGGGTGTGCAGGCGCATCTCGGTCCCGCTCATCGGGGAGCGGCCGTGGGCCGACTGGTAGACGCTGTAGAGCGGGATGGCCGGCAGGAAGATCTGGTGGTGCTCGGTGGCCAGTACGGGGTAGTTGTGCAGCGGGTGGTCGGCGATGAGGTGTTCGCCGACCCGCCAGGAAGCACGGGGTGCCGCGGCGGAGATGATCAGCTCGAGGTAGGAGGCGAAGCCGTCGACGAAAGCGATCGTGGCCGCCGACGGGTGCGGGTCCACGAGCTTGCAGCGCCGGGCCCAGCTGGGCCAAGAGTCCCGGGTCGGATCCTCGGCGAGCGCGTCCGGGGCCACGCCGAGCTCTGTCGCCCGGGTGCTGATCCAGGCCCACAACGGGGACGCGGAGTAGACCGATCCGTCGAGCATCTCGTCGGGTTCCAGGCCGTGGCCGGCCAGCGTTTCACGCAGCCGTTGCAGCGCCGGAGCCCGTTCCGCCAGGTAGTCATCGAGTGCGTCGGCGGCTTGGCGGGCGTCCATCGACTCGTACAGCAGATCCCCCATGGGGGTGACTCTACTGCCGGTCCGGTGGCGCGGGTGGTGGGCGGCCGACGGCGGCCGCGCAACGTGCTGAGGACCTCTGTTCCGGGCGCCCGGCTGCGTGTTCGGCCATGGACGAGGTCTGCACACATGGTGTGCATGAGCAGCCTTCGCATGAGCGCCACCGAGAGCCTCGAGCAGCTGCGGGACGTCGTCGCAGCACATGAGCGGCCGCCGTCGCACCGCACCGGGCACCAGCGTGGAGCGGGAGCAGGCGTTGTGGGAGTGGGCGAAGGAGCAGCAGGATCCATCCACACTCGCGAGGATTGCCGCTGCCCGCACGCAGTGCCGGGTGGCGACCTCCGGGGCGAACTACCAGGAGAAGCCGGCGGAGCCGGAGCAGTTCGTCAAGACCTGCCGGCGCCCGCCCTCGCCCGAGGCGAAGGACCGGCACGAGAGGTCGCTGGCGACCTGGGCGCGGGCCACCGTCGCCTCCAAGTCCTGCCTGGCGCGCGAGATCGAGCTGATCTACCGGGCCCACCGGGCCGACCAGCACCACGCGCAGCGGATCGCCGCCGGGAGGCTCAACGGGCTGGTGGCGTTCATCGCCACCACCGGCCGGGCCCCGGGGGTCGCCTCGCCCCACGAGCGGGAGGTCACCCTGTCCAAGTGGGCGGTCGAGTACTTCAAGAACCCCGAGCGGACCTGTGCCGCGCAGCGCTCCAAGGTCCTCGCCACGGTCGGCCAGAGGCAGGCCCGGTGTCTCCCCGAGGGAGCGCCGGGTCCACCCCTCACCGGCGACGAGCGGCGGCCTACCGCGACTTCGTGACCAGCCACGGGCACCACCCGCGGCTGGTGACCGATTCTGCCGCCGAGGCTTCACTGGTCCGGTGGCTGGTGCGCTTGGAGACCTCCGGCAAGGTGCCGGTGATCGGGGAGCAAGTACGCGGTCTCGTGCTGCCGGCCCAGGCGCGGACCGAGCGGTCGGTGACGGTGGACGTGGGCCGGTTCGGTGACCAGTCCTTGCGGGTGCCGTTGCGGTGTTCCCAGGACGCCCGGGATCGGATGCTCGCCACGTGGCGGGCCGACGTGCTGGCCGATCTCGATTCCCGCAACCAGACCGTGCTGGCGGGGCCGCCCGAGCGGATCACCGGCCGCGGCCACGAGGTCGCCCTGGTGCAGATGCTCGAGCACTGGGCGGCCACCGGCAAGATCGTCGACAACCGCTTCTACGTAGCCCTGTACGGGGCGTTGCGGCGGGCCAGGGCTGCGGAGGCCGACGAGTCCCTGGCGGTGCTCGGGCAACGGCTGCTGGCCGACCTGGAGGGCGTACCACGTCCGGTGCGCACCCGGGCGCCGGTGGTCGTGTGAGAGACCTTCCGCCTGCGCCGGAGACGGTCATCCGCGTGTGCTGCCTGGGGGGCGGCGCTCACCGCCTGGGCGCCCAGGATCCGGGACTCCGGGAAATTACTCCAAGGTCAGCGGGACGTGGAGTGCGGGGTGGGCCAGGAACCGCTCGTAGGCGTGGTCGTCGGGGACGGTGAACCAGGGCTTGGGCAGGCCCTTGCGCTTCCGTGCCTTCCGCGCCCGCCACTCCTCGTAGCGGTCGAGGCACCCCTGAAGGACTCCCAGCTCGAAGACCAGGCCGAAGAACAGGGGGACCAGGGCCATCAGCGGGGACTCGAACCGCAGAACGACGACGAGGAAAGCACAGACCAGCGTGACCGGAAGAAACACGCACACCGTGGTGATCAGGCTGAAGCGGAAGGACCGAATCGTGCTGTGGTCACCGCGGCCGGAACTGGCCCCATGCCCCACTCCTCTTTCGCGTCGGCATGGACAGTCTTCTCCATCCGGGTGGAGCCGTAGTAGCAGGGGCGGGAGAGATCGCGTGGTGCCTGACCCCTGCTGTCGTCCGTCACAGCACCCACCGTCACGGTTGCCGCGCTGCTGCACGCGGCCCGGTCAGCCACCGGCCCGAGAACGCGCAGTCCCGCTGCCAGGACCTCGCTGCGCTCATTGGGAGTACTCCCCGGGGAGGTGTCCGCTGATGCCGGGCTTGGGGACGCCGCGCTCCTTGCGCAGCTGGGTGGCCCGGTACTCGTCCCTGGCCAACCTGAAGCAGTACCAGGTCAGGAACCCAGCCAGAGCGGACACGAACAAGGCGCCCCAGTAGGGTGGCCGGTCCTGCGCCATCGGACCAAGAAGGATGAAAAAGGAGAGGACGAACAGCAACCCAAGCACCGCCGTCACGATGCCCATGCCCCACCAGGTGCTCACCTGGACCTGGCCTGCGCCGGGGTGAAGCCGATCTCGTCGTTGGCGTAGCTGTGCAGCTCCCCGGTCGCCGTGGTGCGCAGCACCCGCTTCTCACCGGCGGCCAAGGCCTGTTGGTGCTCGGCGTAGACGGCGTCATTGCGCCGAGCCCGCTCAGGGTCGTACACCATGGTCTGTTCCTGTCGATAGAAGGGGTGGGGGTCAGGAGGCCGGCGACGGCGAGTCACGCGACCCCATCCTTCGAGGCCTGCTGGCGGCCTGCGGCATCCAGGGGATGAGGGGGCTGACAGTCATCGCCGGCCCCGTGCTCGCCCGGTCCTCACCCGTGCCGCGGCCACCGAGGTGCCGCACCCGGCGGACACCGCCACGGTGAGCGCTCCGGTGGCGAGCACCCACCCCGGGTTGATTCCCGCCGCGGTCCCGCCCATGGCTCCCGTGAGCGCACAGGCCACGACCGCGAGGTAGGCCACAGCGCACACGGTCACCTGGGTCAGCGCACGTCCGGTCACTTGCAGTGCGCGGCGTGCGCGGGGAGGCCCTGTGCGGAAGCGTGGCGAAGCTGGTCACTGGGCGATCCCGGGTGCGCGTCACAGCTGCAGAGTGACGCCGGCGGCGGTGCAGGCGCCTGCGTTGGCGAAGACGGCGTCGCGCACGGCGTCCTTGGACGCCTGTTCTGGCTCCCCGCCGGTCTCGGCCGCCGACGAGTGGTCGATGGCGATGAGGCTCAGGGCGGCGAAGAGTCCGGACACCTCCTCCGGGGCGGTCTCCTTGGCGTCTTCGGATGCCAGGTAGATCTCCTCGTAGGCGTTCGGATCGTCGCCCGCCACGGCCGCGTAGTCGGCCCAGAGAGTGTTGAAGTCCTCGCACGCGCCCTTGATGTCCCCACCGGCAGCTGCAGCTTCCGGCGTGGAGGATGACTCCGAAGCGGGGGAGGTTTCTGACGGCAGGGCTTGCACCGGACTAGTGGCCGATGAAGACGGGTCATCCTCCGGGGCGGCAGTGGCAGAGCACCCCGTCAGCGCGGTGAGTCCGAGCAGGGTGGTGGCGGCAAGCATTCTCTTCACAGTGGGGGTTCCTGTCGTTGGGTGGGTCTCGAGTTGGTTGCCGGGAGCGTGTTCAGCGGCGGGAGAGCCAGCGGGCGTAGAGGTCGGCACTGTTCTTCATGACCCGGCCTGTCTTCATGACCCGGCCTGTGCAGGCCAACCCTGCGGCGACGCTCCACAGGAAGCCCACGAGCATCCCGAGGATGGGGAACGCATCCGGGAAGCCAACCTGGGGTATGAACAGAGCCGAGGCGAGGACGATCAGCACTGCTCCGATGACCACGACCCGGATGATGTTGGGGGTGATGCGTATCCCCTGCTCGACCTGGGGGATGTCGGAGGCGGGTTTGGGCAGCTTGCGCGTGAACCGCCACCCCATCGTGAGGAGCCACCCCGCAGCGGCGAGAGCGCTGCCCATAACCGTCAGGGAGATGCCGAGCTCCGCGCTCTGCCCAGGAATGCCGGCGAGCACGGCCTGCACAGCCCCGGAGATCACGAGCACGGCCCCGCACCACCACGCCCAGAACACCCACGACCTGCGTTGGGCGAAACCGAAAGCCCCTGCGCGTCTCGTCGTCGCGCAGGTGAACCGGTGTCTCCTGGGGCATGGGGGCAGTCCTTCCGATCAGAAGGTGGGGTCGGACAGGTGTCGGGGGTGCGGGAGGACGCCGGATTGCCGCTCGGGAACCAGCGAAGAGGCTGCGGAATGGGAGGGGGTGTTCTCAGCGTATCCGGGGCGTGAGAGGAAGCTCGGGAGGACCCGTGGAACGGCGCCGACTCAGTCCGCGGCGGCCTCGAGCATCTCGACCTCCGGATCGGGTGCCGGTGCGTGCCTGCGCTGGTGGACAGCCCACTGTGCTCACGTCATGCCGTGGACCTCCAGGCTTTCCACCGCGACCTCGGCCGGCGCACAGGCGGCGGCGAAGTCGTGCCCGTGGAGGAGAGCTGCACACAGCGTTGCCCACGCTTGTGCACCGACCACTTCCCACGGCCGCGGTACTCGACGCCGGCCATGAAGCTCGAGCCATCGGCGTCGTCCGGGGAGCAGCCGTCGGGGAAGTACGGGCGCTTTTCGATGAGGTGGGCCATCGAGCACCGCTCCGACGCCGGTCAGCTGGCGGGCCCGGGTACCGAGCGGCAGAGGGAGGGCTTTGAGCTTCAGCGCAGTGATGTAGCTGGCCCCGCACAACGCCTCGTGGTTCTCGCAGGTGATGGCGCCGTCCACGGCGACCTGGGACCGTCGACGGTGATCGTCCCGTCGACGGAGCGCCCGTTGAGATCGCCTTGGACCCGCACCGGCAGTTCGTCTGGATCTCCTCGATGCCGTGCGCCAGTGCAAGCAGCCGGGCGGCCCCGGAGAGCGGCTCAGCGCGGAAGCCGGTGCGCAGACCGTAGGCCCTCACCGGGACGTTGGCTTCCACGGTGATCAGGAACAGGTCCTCGACCGGGATCGAGGAGAGGAACCGGGCCTCGTCGACGAACAGGCAGGCCACCGCAGTCCCGCCGTCGGGATCCAGCGCCACCCAGGGGGAGTCCTCGGGGCCCAGCACCGCGTCGACCTTCCAGGACGGTCCGATGCGCGAGACGAGTCGGTCCCAGCCCTCGGTGTCGGGGCCGGGCTCGATCAGTTTCACGCGCTGACCGCGTTCCTCACAGCCGAACGCAACGAGTCATCGACGTCTCTTCCGGGCACCAGATGTTCCTGCGCTGCGCCCCGGAGTTCGGCGTGCCTTGCCGGCCTTCGGGCGCGACCACGACGCCTTCAACGACATCCACGGCTGCATCGCCGAGCTCAAGTAGCAGACCCGCGCCGGGTACCTGCTGTCGGAGGGGTTCTTCCGCGCCCATCACTGAGCCCGCCCGTCCCGGCCGGTGCACGGGATCCTCGGTGCGTCGGCCGTTGTCGTGCCCACTGGCTTGGCGGCCGCACACATTCCGGGCATGACCACCCAGATCAGCGGCGTCGCCGCAGCAGCACGCGAGACCGCCCGCACCTCCGGCGACGGACTTCGGCGTACCCGTGGCTCCCCGGTGGTTGTGGCCGCCGAAGACTCCGTCCGGCAGTTTTCATGTCACCCTTGCGCACAGAGAACGGCCGGATCAGGCCGAGGACGGGAGTCCCGCTGTTGACGGGAGAACGAATCCTGTCGATGGCGGGGCTTTTCATGTGCATGACCGGCTTCAGAGCGCGTGCGCACCAGAATGGTTCGTTGACCGGGGCAGTGCTGTGGCGCGATCAGGACATCGGCGTTGTGGGCAGTGGTCCGAGCGGGTGCGTGCCTGGTCGTTCCCCTACCCTCCAGGTGTGCGGAACGTCTTGTCGCCGTCCTGTTCCTCATCGGGCGGCCGGTGCTCAACCGGCCGGAGTGGCGGACCCGAACACAGGAGAGGGACCGTCAGGACGAGGAGCGGCGCTCAGTCCAGCAGCATCCCTGACGGCATCTGCCCGACGTCGCCCAGCGCCCCGAAGAAGAACACCAGGGCCAGCAGCACCAGCACCGGACCGACCAGTCCCAGGGCCAGGATCCAGGACCGTGCGCGGAACACCTCGGCGTAGATCTCAGCGGTCTCACCGCGAGCTGCACCGATCCGCCAGCCCCGGTGAGCCTGATCGGCCATCTTCTCCGACATGAACCGTGCCTGGGCGTAGAAGGCCGCGAACAGGACCAGCGCGACGACCGGTCCGACACTCGTCACGCGCGACGGATTGGCGTAGAGCACCTGCAGCATCAGCATCACGGTGAACACCACGCTCATCGCGAGGATCGCGACATGGAAGGACGTCACCGCCGGCGCGACGGCCACCTTCGGAGTCTCCTGCGGGTCGGACGCCAGCCGTGCCGCGATCGGTCTCCGCGCCAGCGTGAGCACGATGTTGGTCAGCACCACGACGAACAACGGGACCATGACGGCGATGCCCACGGGAAGCTCCTTCCTGCTCGGGCCGGCGGCGAGAGCCTCCGGCACGCATCAGCCTAGAAGTTGCATCTGCCAACGGCTGTCCGCACTGTTGCGAACCGGTTGCCCCAGCCGACGTCGCAGCGCGGAGCCATCTCCGCCGGCGTCCCATCTCCCCGTGGGGAACCAGAAGGGGGACAGCACCGCCCACGGCAGCATCATGGCGATCCGCAGCACCCGGCCGGGAGTTCGTCGGGGTGCGACGCGGTGCCCGACAGCGGAGTCGACCTTGTGCGGATTCGTCTCCGCCTGATGGCCGTGCCGCATGTGGAGCTGAGCCGTGCGCCCGACGCCGGACTAGATGTCGCCGGTGGGCTCGGACGCGAGGATGCTCCTGGGCGGCGCTCCTCACGCGCGTGACCGGGGGATCGACCCCCATATGTGCGGCGCCGGAAAAGGGGCGACGACGTCCCCGTGCCGGGGGCTCAGGAGCGGCGTCAGGGACAGCGAGGAAGGCTACGAAGCTCCAGCACTTCTGGCGAGCTCGTCACGAGGTGCGCTGCGCTTCACGAGCAGGTACGGGGCCCACAGCAGGGCGGCGGAGAGGACGGTCAGTCCGAACCCGATCATCGCCATCTGCTCGGCGGCAGGTCCCATCTCCACGGTGCCCACCACGACGGCGAAGGCGATGACGACCAGCAGCAGCCAGCACACCAGCCCGTGGTACCAGCGCAGGCTGCGACGCAGCGGCAGGAAGAAGAGCGCGGCCGCGGGCAGGACCACGAGGATCTCGAGCGGCCACGCGCCGGGAGGGAGCGTCCTGTGCTGCACGAGGCAGGACAGGAGGTACCCGGCGCCGAGGGCGTACATGCCGGCGCACCAGGCGCCCAGGATCCAGTGCTGGAAAGTGGGCTTCAACCGGGCGGCGCGCAGTTGCGGGTCACGCTCCTCGGCCTGCTCCCGGAGCTGCTTCGTGTGCTGGTACCAGCTGTTCTCCAACCGGCTCATGTTCGCCAGCCAGCCGCCGGTGGCCGGGAAGCCGATGAGCTCGTCGGTGGTCGCGAAGTACGCCAGGCGCTCCTCGTCGCTGAGGTAGTCCTCCTCCTTCCACGACAGCGGCCGGGCGGTGTAGTTGAGCTCGACGCCGCGCCGGCGCAGCTCCTTGATCCAGACATCGACCCCCGGGTCCTGGTGCGAGGCGAACGGGACGCTGGTGATCTGACGGCGTCCGTCCTGGTCGAAGAGGACTTGAAGGGTCGGTGCCGTCTCGGTCAGCGTTCCGCCGCCGTTCTGGACGAGGAGCCCGCGGCGCACGATCCGGTACGAGGTCACCACCGTGGCCACGGCCTCCAGGGGAATGACACGGCTCACCGGGGATTCGGCGCCGACGGTGTTCCACTCTGTCGTCTCGAGGCCCGCCTCGCGCAGGGCGAAGCTCGAGCGGTGGCGCGCGTGCCAGACCGTCCTCCGCACCGCGGCCACCGTCTTCACCAGGAGCAGGACTCCGGCCGCGACGAAGATCAGCGTGAACAGCAGCCACGGGTTCCAGAACATCGCCATCAGAACTGCCGACACCCCGATCAGGACTGCGACGATCACCGCGGTGAAGAACAGGGCGAGCCCCGCGGCGCCACGCCAGAACAGGTCCGGGCGCTGCTCGCCCTGGACGTGAACGACCGGGCTGTCGGTCAGGGAGGTCTTGGGCACGGGATGGGGGTCCGGTGTCACGACGGGTGCTCGCTCTCGTTTCAGGGGTGCGCGGTGATCTGCCCGCCGAGCTCGTCCTGCAGCTGCCGGAGCGGAGCCTCGTCCCTCGAGATGACGAACCAGTCGGCCGTGTGCAGGATGGAGGCGTTCTGCTCGCTGCTGAGGAGGTCCCGGAGCTCCTCCATGCTCTCCGCGGATCCCGCGACCGCCATCGCCATGACGCCGTTGGTGCAGTCGAGGAAAGTGGTCGCCGCATCGGCCGGGGCCTGCAGCTGATCCGTGCCCGGGCACTCGACACCGGCGTCGACGACGGCTTCCCGCAGCGCCAGCGCGTCGTCGTAGGCGGGCTCGCCGTCCACCATCGCCTGGATGTCGTCGGCGGTCGGCCCGCAGCCGGTCAGGGTCAGGGAGGTGAGGGCGAGCAGAGCAAGAACGGGTCGCCGCATGGGTGTGTCCTGTCGTCGAGGGGATCAGTTGCCGAGCAGGGCTCACCGAGCGCGCGGGTGCGGACCCCGGTCAGATCCTATGTGTCGATGACGTCGGACGTGGCCCGCCGGGCCATTGCGGCGGGCCCGCGCGGCTTCCAGCTCGCGGGTCGTTGCGCTGGCGGCATGGCGGAGGCGGGCGTGACCGACACGGGGGCGCGCTGATGAGCGCGGACGGGATCCTCCGGGTGGCCGGCACATCGTTGCTGTTCGCCGGGTAACTGTTCTCCGTCCGCTGGTCGGTGGAGACGCGGGGCAAGAACCGGTCCAGCAGGGACCGGCGGATCGCCGTCGTGCCCGGTCCGTCAGTGCCCCGCTCGTGTGGCGTGCTCCGGTTCCGGCTCCGAACGGTGGTGCTCGTCGAGGACGCGGGTCAGGACCCGGCCCGGAGTGTGCTGATACCCGGGGTCGATGCGCTCGAGCGCGGCGAGGATCGCGTCGACGTCGTAGACCACGGACGGGTCCCCACCGTGGTGGCTCCAGCGGCGCTCGGCCACCCATGCCCACACGTGCACGGGCCGACACCGACGGCAGGTGCCGTGCTCGGCGGTGAGGCAGTCGGGCCCGACCTGCTGGTTGAGTCCGGCGATCTCCGCGGGAGTGCGACGGTGGTGCTCCACCACGGCCCAGAACTTCTCGTCGGGGATGCGGGTGAGGTCCGCGCTCAGACCGGCCAGCGACTCCCGCGCCCGAGCCACGTCGTAGTAGAAGTCCGGCCTCGACCAGGGCGGGACCCTGTGCTGGGCGTGCAGCGCCTCGACGACAGCCTGTTCCTGGGCGTCGGCGATCTCGGCAGCGGTGCGCGGCGAGGTGTCCGCGGCCGAGCGCCAGAGGCTGTCGAACAGGGCCGCCCCCTCGGTGCAGGCCTGACGGACCAGCAGCGTGCCGATGTCCGGGGAGAAGCGCTGGGACCACAGCGCCCCGGAGAGCCGCTCGTAGACCTGCCCGTCGTCCAGGGTGAAGCTCTTCCGGTCGGCGGCCACGACCACACGGCGAGTGGTGGGTGCACCGGTGGCTCCGGTGCGGGCGGGAATGACCACCGCGCGGGCACCGGCGTACACGGCCCCGCCCTCGTTCAGCCTCCGCCGCTCGTCCATCGACCCGTGTCCCCGGCTCAGCGGGTCGGCCGGCGCGGCAGGCCCCTGAGCCGGACGGCACGGCGATGTTCGGTCTCGCCCCGGTCGCGGCCCAGGACGGGGCTGCCGCACGAGGTCTCGATGGCCGTCCCCGCGCTGTGCGCGAGCAACTGGCGGTCGATCTGCCGGGTGCCCGGCTCGGAATCGACGTGGGGGACCACCCCCTCCATGCTGTCAGCGGTGATCAGCACGACGACCGGCCCGGTCTGCTGGGCGACTGGCTCCGCGGCCATGGGGTGCTCCTCGTGGAGTCGGAGGCGGCGAGCGACGTGTTCGCCCGGTGCCTGCTGGTGGAACGGTAACAGCCGTCGGGGACGAACCGTGGTTCGTGGCCGCCGAGCCCATCAGGACGTGGACCGGCGGTCTTCCCCGGCGAGAGTGCTGACGCGGTCCCCGGCGGCGTCCATGCCCAGCGAGGCGAGCACCGCGAGCGCGGCCATCCAGCGGCGCGGATGGGTCACTCCGCGTCCGACCAACCAGCGCTCGAGCACCGCGTCGATCCGCAGCGATGCGGCCTGGATCCCGCACGTCGCCGCGCCGAGGCTCAGCAGCAGCGCCGCCCGCGCCGCCACCGGCAACCGCTGCGCGGAGACGGGGACCTCGCCGGTCTGGGCCTCGAGCTCGGCGCCGGCGACGAGGGGCTCCTTCTCGCCGGTGTTGTGGGAGAGCGCCCACGCCCCTGCGGAGGCGACCAGGACTCCCGGCACCACGACGTAGGCCGCACGCACCCGGGGCGACCAGTCGGACGGGGAGATGAGCGTCAACGCTCCGGCGGCCGCGGAGCTGGTCAGGGAGAGCACGAGATTGTTCATGGTTCTACGCTACGTGCCGCGTCCCGGGTCGTCACCCGGTGCGGGCGGCGACTTCCGCCGAGATACGACCAGCGTGGACCGGTGCCATGGGCGAGCCTCAGGGGTCTCCGACAGGCGTCGCGCCAGCCGCTCGTATCGCTCCGGGGTCCTTGCGATGCGCTGCGGCATCCGGGTCTCGCCCGGGTGCGGCTGGTGTTCCGGGTCGTCGCCGGGGAGGTCCCGTGCCCATGGAGCCATGGTGACGGGCGCGCCGACCAGGGTCTCAAGGGGTCCGTCCAAGTCAGCCCATGCCGAGCTGACGGAAGAGCCCAGCCCCGTCGAAGTAGCGGCGCTCCCCGTCGGCGCCCCGTCGATCAGCACCCTCTGCTGCTCGCCGACGACCAGCGGGAACGCGGCGAGGAACTTCGCCATGTCTCGTCGCACCGCGTCGCGGCCCCTGAGCAGTCCCGGGTACTCGGGGTCGTGCAGCACGGCGTCCTCGGTGCAGAAGCTCGCGTAGGCGTCCGCGTCGTGGACGTATTCGGCGTCGCCGCCCTTCTCCGTCATCGCCACCACCCGGTCCCCCGGGGTGACAACAGTGACACCGTCCCCGACGGCGTCCACCACTCCGACGACGGCCTAGCCGGGCGCGAACGGGAACCGCGGCGGATACGTGGACATCTCCTGGCGGGCCTGCTCGTCGACCGCGCTCATGCTGCAGGCCTCGACCCGCACCTGCACCACGTCCCGGCGCGGCGTCCTCAGCCGTCGGTGCACGACCTCCAGCACCTCTGGGCCGCCATACCCGGTCGCTGCCACGCTGCGCTGCGGCAACGGGTGCTGGCCACCGGCCACGCCCGGTGCGCACCTGGCTCACCCCCTCGGCGACCAGCATCAGCAGCGACTGGGTCCCGTCGGCCAACAGCAGCGCGCCGTACACGGCGCCCACGGTCCTGCGCGATCTCACCCCATCACTCTTCCCTCCTTCTGAGCGCAGGACCGGGGCCCTCCGGAGGGCGCCGCTGCGGGGGTCAGTCTCCCGGCACCACGCAGGGCGGCGGACGGATAGGTGGACGGCTCGGTGACGTCGCCCGGCCAGGAGCGCAGGATCGGGTCTTGAACGAAAAGGTGAAGCGCGTTTCACTTGTTGGTACCAGGAGGGGAGTATCCCACCGGCGTTCCGTCGTCACTACGACCCCACGAGGGGTCCGGCGGGCGGGCCCGCAGCCCGGGCCGGGAGAGACCTCCGATCGCATCGATCGGAAGGTTTCGTCATGGATGTCCCGTTCTGGATCTGGGCCGCGGTGCTGGGCTTCATCGTGGTGATGCTGGCGGTGGACCTGTTCGCCCACCGCCGCGCCCATGTCATCGGAGTGCGTGAGGCGGCGGTGTGGTCGGGGGTGTGGGTGGTCTTCGGCGTCGCCTTCGGCGTCATCGTCTGGCAGGTGTGGGGGCCCGAGTTCGGGCAGCAGTACTTCGCCGGCTACCTGATCGAGAAGTCCCTGGCCGTGGACAACGTCTTCGTCTGGGCGATCATCTTCAGCTATTTCGCCGTTCCCCGCGAGTTCCAGCACCGGGTGCTGTTCCTGGGGGTGCTCGGCGCGCTGGTGTTCCGCGGGATCTTCATCGCCGCCGGGGCGGTGCTGATCCAGAACTTCTCCCGGGTCCTCTACGTCTTCGCCGCGTTCCTGCTCTACACCGGGTGGCGGATGATCCGCCGGCGCAACGAGCACCTGGACCCCGAGCAGTCGATGGTGCTGCGCGGCTTCCGCCGCTTCGTGCCGATGACCGAGGCCTACCACGGGCAGAAGCTGCTGGTCCGCCGGAACGGAGTGCTGCTGGCCACCCCGCTGCTGGCGGTGCTGGTGCTGATCGAGACCACCGACGTCGTCTTCGCCGTCGACTCCATCCCGGCGATCTTCGCCGTCACCGACGAGGTGTTCCTGGTCTTCACGGCCAACGCCTTCGCGATCCTGGGCCTGCGGGCCATGTACTTCCTGCTGGCCGACCTGATCCACCGCTTCGTGTACCTCAAGATCGGCCTGGCCCTGGTGCTGATCTGGGTGGGGATCAAGATGCTGCTGAAGATCGACGTGTTCTACATCCCGACCCCGATCTCCCTGGCGGTGGTGGCCACGATCATCACCGTCTCGGTCGTCGTGAGCCTGCGGGCCACCCGGGGGCAGGGCCGCCGGGCGCTGCCGACCCCGGCCGAGCCCCCGTTCCGGGTCGCCACCGAGGCCGAGGACGCGGCCCTGGAGCCGGTGTGGTCCCGCCGCCGCCCTCAGACCGCCACCCTGCACCGGGACGCCCACCGGGACGACCCCGAGCACGCCCACCCCGAAGGAGACCGCCGATGACCGCGCTCGCACCCCGCCCTCCCGTGGCCGCTGTGATCACCGACGGCCCCGAGGCCGTCACCGCGGCCCGCTGCGCGGCACGGATCGCCGCCGACCAGGGCCGCCCGCTGCTGCTGCTGGTGCCGATGCTGCGCTCGGCCTTCACGGCCGACGCCGTCATCGCCGCCCGGGTCCACCGGGAAGCGATGCTCGAGGCCGAGGCCGTCGCCGCCCGCACCCGCCCGATCCTCGCTGCGGCCGGCCTCACCGCCGAGTGCAGGTGGTGTGGCACCGGAGCTGTTCCTCCCGACGCGCCCGTCAGGGGAGGGCCATCGCCGTGGCCCACGCGGCCGGCCGGGTCGGAGCGGCGGTGATCGTCACCCCTGCGGAGATCCCGGTGCCCACCGTCCGGCACGGGGCCGAGGTCGTGCTCGTCACGGCCGGATCGGGGTCCCTGATCACCGTGCGCCGCCCGGCCCGCTCGCACCGGCTGGCCGACCTGTGATGCCGGTCCGGATGCCGGATCAGCGCCCAGGTCCCGGCGACACCGCCGAGGCCGCTGCGGGCCGTCCCGCCGGCGTGGACCCTGCGCGGGCACCACCCCGGTCCCCGTGCGCCGGCCGGCTCGCTCCCACGGCCCGATCGAGTCGTAGAATCGGCATCCCCGACGGGAAGGACCCACGACATTGCCCTCCAGCTCCCACCCCGGTGCGGCGGGGGCCCCGCCCCCGGACCCGGGCCACTCCGACGGTCCAGGGGTGGAGCATCCCGGTCCGTCCCGGCGCCCGCCGTGGACGTTCCTCACCAACCACGGCCACGTCCTGCTGGTCGTGGCACGGTCCCAGGACGCCCGGGTGGCCGAGATCGCCGCCGAGGTGGGCATCACCGCCCGGGCGACCCTGACCATCCTCAAGGACCTCGAGGACGCCGGGTACCTCCGCCGGGACCGGGTGGGACGGCGCAGCCACTACACCGTCGACGCCCACCAGCACTTCCGCCATCCGGCCACGGCCTCCCACGAGGTGGGGGAGCTCCTGGCCATCTTCGCCCCCGGAACCCCCGGCCGGGCACCGGAGGGCACCTGACCCGGCCCCGGCCCCGAGACTGCCCCTGGAGCACCCTCCCGTCCCCGCGGCATGGGGGGCAGGTCTGCCGCAGCGGGCCTACAGTGGCCTGCATGACCCCGCCGAACCGGTCCGGGACGGACTACTTCGTCGCTCTCTTCGAGTCGCTGCCCCGGCAGGGCCCGGGCAGCCGGGAGTGCACCGCGCGGGCACTGAGGATGTGCGCGCAGCTGCCGCCCGCACCGCGGATCGTCGACCTCGGCTGCGGAGCCGGAGCCCAGACCGTCGACCTGGCCCAGCTCACCGGCGGCAGCGTCGTGGCCGTGGACCGCCACGCCCCGTTCCGCGCCGTCGTGGACGCCCGTGCGGCGGCGCAGGGACTCTCCGGCCGGGTCCACGCCCTGACCGCCGACATGGCCGGGACCGGGCTGCCGCCGCGCGGCGCGGACCTGGTGTGGTCCGAGGGCGCCCTGTACAACATCGGCCTGGACGCCGCCCTGCCGCTGTGCCGCGGCCTGCTGCGTCCCGGGGGCTACCTGGCGTTCACGGAGCCGGTGTGGCGGCGGCCCGACGTCCCGGCCACGGTGCGGGACGCCTTCGCCGAGTACCCCGGGATGGGCACGGTGGCCGACGTGCTCGCGGCGCTGGCCGCGCAGGACTTCGAGGTCATCGGTCACTTCACCCTGCCGGACGCCGTGTGGTGGGAGGAGTTTTACACGCCGATGGCGGCCCGGATCGCCGAACTCCGCGAGGGGGACGAGTGGCCCGCCGAGGCCCTGCCGGTGCTCGAGATGTGCGAGGCGGAGATCGACATGTTCCGCGAGCACTCCGACTGCTACGCCTACGAGTTCTTCGTGGCCCGGCCCCGGGGCTGAGCCCGGCCCCGGCGCTGTCCTGAGACCGGGTCGGCCGGCACTCGCGGCGACCGCCCGGCCGGAGGCACGAGCGCCCGCGCCCCTGGGGGTCGCCCGCCTCGAGCTGGGGCGCGGCGGCCTGCCCCGGAGGCACCGGCCGCAGGAGCGGGAGCGGCACGCGACGCGCAGAATCCGTCACAACCGCAGTGCCCGCCCAGTGGCGGACAGGATCTGTCCGCCACCGGGCGGACACTGGTCTCGTTCCCGGAATGGTGCTTGAGGCCCCCGAACAGGAAGGAACCGCCATGACCGACCTCGACGTCGCCGGCTGTGCCGCGGACCAGATCGACCGGCACTGGGTCCACCAGCTGCGGCCCCGGCTCGCCGGCCTGACCGACGACGAGTACCTCTTCGACCCCACCGGCGGATCCGCGTGGACGGTCCATCCCTGGACGGAGGAGCGCACCCCGATGCAGACGGGCAGCGGGGAGCTCGTGGTGGACTTCGCGCTGCCCGAACCGGTGCCGGCGCCGTTCACGACGATCGCGTGGCGGATGGCGCACGTCGTCGTCGGCGTGCTCGCGGTCCGCAGCCACGGGCACTTCGCCGGCCCGGAGGCGTCCTACGAGCGCTGGGCGTACGCCGGTACCGCCGAGGAGGCGCTGGCCCAGCTGGATCGCGAGTTCGCCCGCTGGACCGCCGGGGTGCACTCGCTGACGGAGGCGGACCTGGCGCGCCCGTGCGGCCCGGTGGAGGGCCCGTACGCGGACCTGCCCATGCTCGCCCTCGTGCTGCACATCAACCGCGAGCTGATCCACCACGGCGCGGAGCTCGCCCTGCTGCGCGACCTGTACGCCCACACCCGCTGAGCCGCCCGGCCGACACGCCCCGCTCCGTCCCCGATCCGAGCCCCACGACACCGCAGGAGCCCACCATGCCCTTCCTCACTCCCACCGTCACCGACGAGCGCGACGCCCTGGCGGCCTTCGCGAGCCAGCAGATCCGCCAGGTCGCCACCACCCTCCAGGGCCTCGACGCCGAGCAGCTCCGGGCGACCCCCTCGGCGAGCGCCATGAGCCTGGGCGCGCTGGCCCGGCACGTCCTGTTCATCGGGGGGCACGGTCCGTTCGCCGTGCTCACGGACCCCGGCCGCTCGCCGGAAGAACCGCTGGACGACGCCGGCTGGGCGGCCGGCGCGATCCTGCCGGAAGCCGTGCGCCCGGAGGACACCGCCGAGTCCCTGCGCGCCGCCCTGCACGCGCTGGCCGACCGGGTCGAGGCCGGCCTGCGCACCGCGGATCCGGAGGCCCGCATCCCCGTCCCGGACGCCCCGTGGTTCCCACCGGACCTGGGGACGTGGCCCGCCCGGTGGGTGGCGCTGCACATGGTCGAGGAGAACGCCCGGCACGCCGGGCACGCGGACATCCTCCGTGAGTCCCTCGACGGGAGGACCGCCTACGAGCTCAACGCCCTGGCGGACGGGGAGCAGCGGACGTCGGGAAGCTGACCGGCGGGGGTGGTGGCAGCACCCACCGGCACCGCCGTCGGAACCGCTGCCGGGCGTCGCGGCTACTCGTCCTCCGCGGGGCGCCCGGTCCCCGGCTCCAGGTCCTCCGGGGGCAGGACGTCGTCGCCCGCCTCCTCGGGGAGGGCGTCCGCACGCCGGTTGTTCTCGTCGGTGGCGGCGGTCAGCCAGGTCTCGTCGCGGACGCCCAGACCCTCCTGGCTCGTCTCCGCGTAGGCCTCGTTGCGGTCCGCGGGCTCGGGGTAGCGGTCCATCTCCGGCTCCTGTCCTGCTCGACGATGATGGCCCGATCCTATGCCCGGGACCGGGCGTGCCGCGCCCCGTGCTTCCCGCTCGCCCCCGGGGCCCCGGCAGCTCTCGGCGACGCCCCGGGGCCGGCGGTGCCGCGCCGGGCCCGGGACCCTCCTCAGCCGCCCTCGAGGAGCCGGCGCAGCGTCAGGGCGTTGCGCACGGCGTGGCCCTCGCCGTCGTTGTTGAAGTACGCGTAGACCTCGCGGCCGCCGTGGTGCCACTCCCGGATCCGGTCCGCCCACCAGGCCAGGTCCGTGTCCGAGTAGGAGCCCGCGTAGAGGTGGTCGTGGTCGGGGCCGTGGAAGCGGACGTAGACGAACGGGGCGGTGGCCTCCAGGACGCAGGGCAGCCCGGCCCCGCTCAGCACGCAGTATGCGGCGCCGTGGCGCCGGAGCAGCTCGAACACCTCCGGGTGCACCCAGCTGTCGTGGCGGAACTCCACCGCGACCGGCAGCCAGTCGGGCAACCCGGCCAGGAACCAGTCGAGGCGCGCGTCGTCGCGGGCCTGCGCCGGCGGGAGCTGGACGAGCAGCACCCCGCGCCGGTCCCGCAGCTCGTGCCAGGACTCGGCGATCCGCCGGCTCCAGGTCTCGGGGGCGTAGAGCTTCTTCGCGTGCGTCAGCCCGCGGGGGGCCTTCACCGTCATCCGGAATCCCTCCGGCAGGCGCCGGTTCCAGCCGGCGAACGTGCTGCTCCGCGGCCAGCGGTAGAAGCTGGCGTTGAGCTCCACGGTGGAGAAGGCCCGGGTGTAGATCTCCAGGCGTCTCGCCGGGGCCGTGCCCGGGGGATAGAGGACGTGCTCCCAGTGGTCGTAGCTCCACCCGGAGGTGCCGATGTGCCAGCCCATGGGCTCCAGGTTAGCGGTGCTGGGCCCCGGCTCGGGCCGTCGTGCCGGGCGCCGGTCGGCCTCGCCGCGGACGTAGGGTGTTCACCGGCACCCACGGCGTCCGCCCTGCCGTCGGCCGATCACCCGGCACGAACCCAGGAGAACCAGCATGACCACCCCCGCCTCCCGGCCCGTCCGGACGCCCTGATGGCGAAGCTCTACTTCCGCCACGGGGCGATGAACTCCGGCAAGTCCACGGTGCTGATCCAGGCCGCGCACAACTACGAGGAGCGCGACCAGAAGGTCCTCGTCGCGAAGCCCTCCATCGACTCGAAGGGCGCGGACACCGTGGTCTCGCGCCTGGGGGAGTCCCGGCGGGTCGACCTGCTGCTGGCCCCGGAGGACGAGGCGCGCGAGCGCTTCCGGGCCGCCGTCCAGGAGCACGGACCGGTGCACTGCCTGCTGGTCGACGAGGCGCAGTTCCTCGCTCCGGCCCAGGTCGACGACCTGCTGCGCATCGCGGTGCTGGACGGCGTCCCGGTGCTCGCCTACGGGCTGCGCACCGACTTCCGCACGGAGGCGTTCCCGGGCGCGGCGCGCCTGCTGGCCCTGGCCCACACGGTCGAGGAGCTGCGCACGATCTGCCGCTGCGGGTCCAAGGCGATGTTCAACGCCCGCACGGTGGACGGTGAGCCGGTCTTCGAGGGCGACCAGGTGGCCATCGACGGCGTGGCCGTGTCCTACGAGTCGATGTGCGCCGGCTGCTACCTCCGGCACTCCGGCGGGCGCCTGCGCTGACCCGGTGCCCGGCGGGCCGGACCGGGGGCGGCGTCAGGAGGTGACGTCCCGGTCGTCCTCGCGGCCGTGCCGGTCGACGACCGCCCAGAACAGGTCCTCGGGGATCGCCTCGAGGTCGGGGTGCAGGGCGGCGAGCTCGTCGATGATGGCGGCCACGTCGTAGCGGGCGTGCACGTCGCCGCGCCGTGCCAGCCGGTTCGAGGCGATCAGCCCCTCGACGTAGGCGGCGTGGTCGGAGTCGGTGAAGGTGCTGAGCACCGCGTCGGCCCACAGCTGCTCGAACGCCGGGTGTCCCTCGGTGACGAGCCGGGTCGAGGCGTGGGCGCCGTCGGGGTCGGCGGGATCGACCGCCGGGGCGTCCCACACCAGCCCGGTGGCCTTGGCGAACCGGGTGCCGTCGTCGACCGTGACGGTCCGGTCGGTCTCGTCGACGACGGTGCGCCGCTCGGTGCGCAGGACGGGACCACCGCGGACCACCACGGCGCGGGTGCCGACGCCGGTGGCACCGCCGGCGTGGGAGTGGTGCTGGCTCACGGAGTCCTCCTCGGGGCCTGCGCAGCGGTGGCGGCCGGTGGGCCGCGTGCCTGATGGGCAGAACCTAGCAGTCGGACCGGACCCCCGAAAGCCGCCGGGAACGCCGTCGGCGCCGCCGGAGGAGCT
>NZ_BAAGPL010000008.1:51025-113927 GCF_054784195.1 Kocuria himachalensis | reverse complement strand
GGAGCTCCGGCGGCGCCGACGGCGCGGGGTGGACCGGGGCTCAGCCGCCGAGCAGCACCGCGCGGACCAGGTCGAAGAACATGCCAAGGATGGCCGTGAAGTTGGGGTTGAAGAACGCGTCGAACTCGCCGACCAGTCTGATCATGACAGTTCCTTCCGGGGGTGGGGGGTGCCCGGGCCGGGCGTGGACCCGGCCCGCGCCTCAATCTACCGCGGGAGTTCCCGTTCGCACATGGCCTTTCGGCCAGCTCCCGCCCCGGAACTGCCGGACGCCGGGACCCGTCAGGGAGCGGGGGGTCCGGCCGACGACGCACGGCGGGCGCCGTCGTCCGCCGCGGCCGCCCTCGCCGCGGCCTCGTGGGCCACGGCCTCCGCGCCGCCGATCGCCTCACCGCGGGCCACCATGCCGGCGGTGTCCGACAGGGGGATCTGCTTGAGGAACACCGCGAGCAGGAAGGCCAGCAGCATGAAGGGGATGAGGTACCAGAACACCGGGGCGAGGGAGTCGGCGTACGCGGTGACGATGCCCTCGCGGACGGGCTCGGGCAGCTGCGCCAGGGTCTGCGGGTCCAGGGTCGCGGTCGCCTCCCCGGCCTGGGCGGAGGAGGCCCCGGCGCCGGTGAAGACCGCCGTGAGCTTCTCGGAGAGGTTGTTGGTGAAGATCGCCCCGAAGATCGCCACGCCGAGGGCCGCACCGACCTCGCGGAAGTAGTTGTTGGTGCTCGTGGCCGTGCCCACCAGGGACGGGTCCACGGCGTTCTGCACCACGAGGACGATGACCTGCATGATCAGGCCCAGGCCCGCGCCGAACACGAAGAGGTAGACGCAGATCAACCAGATCGGCGTGTCGGACGCCAGCGTGGTCATGGCGAGCATGGCCGACGCCGTGACGAGCGTGCCCGCCAGCGGGTAGCCCTTGTACCGACCCGTGCGGGAGATCCTGAGGCCGGACCAGATGGAGGTGCCCATCAGCCCGACCATCATGGGGACCATGAGCAGCCCGGACTCCGCGGCCGAGGTCCCGGAGGACATCTGCAGGAACGTGGGCACGAACGCGATGGCGGCGAACATCCCCAGTCCCAGCGTGAGACCGATGGCGGTGGCGTTGACGAACACCGGGTTGCGGAACAGGCCCAGGGGGATGATCGGGTCCTCGGCCCGGGTCTCGTTCCACACGAACAGCGCCGTGGCCACGAGCATGCCGCCCGCCCAGGCCCAGGTGGCGGTCGCACCCCAGCCGTGCTCGGCGTTGCCGCCGAACTCGGTGAAGAAGATGAGGCAGGTCGTCGCCGCGGACAGCAGCAGGACGCCGGCGACGTCGATCCTGCGGGTCGCGCGCTTGTGCGGGAGCGTGAGGGCGAACCACGCGATGGCGAAGGCGGCGATGCCGATGGGGATGTTGATGTAGAACGCCCACTGCCAGGTGAGGTGGTCCACGAAGTAGCCGCCGAGCAGCGGCCCCGCCACGGCGGAGAGCCCGAAGATGCCGCCCAGCGGCCCCATGTACTTGCCGCGCTCGGAGGCCGGGACGACGTCCGCGATGATCGCCTGGGAGAGGATCATCAGTCCTCCGCCGCCGAGGCCCTGCATCGCGCGGAAGGTCACGAACTGCCAGAACCCGGTGGCCACGGCGCAGCCCACCGATGCGAGCGTGAACAGCGCGATGGCGATCAGGAAGAGGTTGCGCCGGCCCAGGACGTCGCCGAACTTGCCGTAGACGGGCATCACGATGGTGGTGGCCAGCAGGTAGGCCGTGGTGATCCAGGCCTGGTGCTCCACGCCGCCCAGCTCGCCGACGATGGTCGGCATGGCGGTGGAGACGATCGTCTGGTCGAGGCTGGCGAGCATCATCCCGGCGATGAGGGCGGAAAAGATGATCCAGATCCGCTTCTGGGTCAGCACCAGCAGCGGGGCGTCCTGCGCGGCCGCGGGCGGGGTGGTGGTCATGGGCTTCCTTCGGTGTCCGGGGACGTGGCTGAGGTGTCGTGGGAGGTGTTCGAGGGCGTGCCCGAGGGGGCGCCCGGTGTCGCCGCCGGGGTGGTCGCCGCAGGGGAGAGCAGGGTCCCGGCGAGGCGGACGTTGCGGGCCAGCAGCTCCGCGAACTCCTCCAGCGGCGGGGCCTCGTCCGGGTCGGCGCCGGCCGGCCGGGCATCGAGGAGTTCGTGGACGGTGTGCCCCGCGAGGTGGGCGAGGACGGCGGCGGCCACGCCGGGGAATGGGTCCCCGGCCCCGCAGCGCTGCCGGCGCGCGATGAGCTCCGTCAGCTCGGCCAGCCGGCGGTCCATGGTCTCGGTGAGCCGCTGGAGCAGCACGGGCTCGCGGCGCAGCACCTCCAGCAGCAGGGTCCGGTCGGGGGGACCCTCCAGGAGGGCGAAGGACCGCACGACCAGCTCCTGCAGGGCCGTCAGCAGCGGCGGCCCGTCCGGTGCGGAGCCACCGGCGACGAACTCCTCGCCGAAGGCCTCGAGCGGGTCCCGGGCCGGAGTGCCCAGCACGGCGTCGTCCTTGGAGGCGAAGTAGTTGAAGAAGCTCCGGCGGGAGATCCCGACCCCCGCGCAGAGCTCGTCCACGGTGAACCCGGCCAGCCCGCGCTCGGCGGTCAGCCGGCGCGCGCCGGCGACGAGGGCGCGGCGTGTCCGCCGCATGCGCTGCTCCCGCGCTCCCTCCGTCATCGGGGGAGCCGCAGGACGAGTTGATGTTGCACTTACAACATCATAGTGCAATTTCTAACCGACGTGCCGCGAGTGCGCCCCCGAGCCCCGGTCCGTACGCTGGAACACGTCGGCGAACGACCGGAGGAGGCCCGTCATGGCGCAGGAACCGGACCCCCGCCCGTGGCTGATCGGGCTGCACGGGCGCAAGCAGTCGGGCAAGGACACGTGCGGCGACCGCCTCGTGCTCGCGCACGGCTACACCCGGGTGGCCTTCGCGGACCCGCTGAGACTGTTCCTCACGGAGCTGGACCCCCTCGTGGGGGTCCGGGACGGCCGACCCCTGCGGCTCGCCACGGTTCTGGCGGAGGTGGACGGGGACTGGGGCCGGCTCAAGGACGAGGCGCGGGACCCGGTGCACCGGGAGATCCGGACGCTGCTGCAGAAGGTCGGCAACGAGGCCGGCAAGGCCGTCTTCGGAAAGAGGGTGTGGGCGGACCGCGGTCTGGAGACGGCCCGCCGGCTGGGTGGGCCGGTCGTGCTCACGGACGTGCGCTTCGACGTCGAGGCCGAAGCCATCACGGCCGCCGGGGGCCGGGTGGTGCACGTGGTGCGCCCCGGGACCTCCGCTCCGGACGACCCGCACCCCTCCGAGGCCGGCATCGACCCGCGCTGGATCAGCGCCGTCCTCGTCAACGACGGGACGGTCGAGCAGCTCTGGGCGAAGGTCGACGCCCTGGTGCTCAGCCGGCCGGGTGTCCCGGGGTGAGCCCGACGAGCTCGGCGCTGCGCTGCCACAGGGCGTCCGCGAGCGCGTCGTCGGCCGCGCGGGACGGGGCGCGGGCGGGTTTCTTCTTCTCGTAGTAGCCCCCGGAGCGCCAGTCCTGGCCGGCGGCGCCCTCGGCCAGCCACACCAGGGTCTCCGCGCCCTGCTCCGGGGTGATCATGAGCCGGCGACCCAGGCGCGTGCGGTACAGGTGGCGCAGGGCGGTGGTGGTGCCGGAGGCGAAGTTGGTCGCGACGCCCCCGGGGTGGAAGGCCGCGGCGCTGAGGCCGTGCGCCCCGTACCGGCGCTCGAGTCCGCGGGTGAAGAGGATGTTGGCGAGCTTGGTGTCCCCGTAGGCACGCTGCGGGGACCAGCGCCGGTCGTCGACGAGGGTCTCCGGCGAGAGCCGGCCGATGTGGGACGCGATGCTGGACGTGTTGAGCACCGCCGCCCCCTCCGCCAGGAGCCCGTCGAGCAGCAGGTGGGTGAGCAGGAAGGGAGCCAGGTGGTTGACCTGCCACGTCATCTCGTGCCCGTCGGGCGTGAGTTCGCGGCGGTCGAAGATCCCGCCGGCGTTGTTGACCAGGACGTCGATCCGCGGGACCGACTCCCGGAGGTCGCGGGCGAGCCGTCGTACGTCGTCGAGCCGTGCGAAGTCCGCGGTCAAGTGCCGTGCCCCGAGGGGACCGGCCACCGCCGCGGTCTTCTCGCCCGAACGACCGACGACGACGACGTCGTGGCCCCGTGCCGTCAGCTCGCGGGCGGCGGCGGCGCCGATGCCGTCGCTCGCGCCCGTGATCACGACCGTGCGCCGCCGGTCCCGCCGCTCGTCCTGCCGGTCCTCGTGCCGGTCCTCGTTCGGGTTCTCGTGCTGCTCGTCGTGCCGGTCGTCGTCGTGCTGGGCCATGGTGACCTCCTCGGTCGTGCCGGAATCCCGGTCAGCATAGCGGCGCCCCCTGGGCCGCCGGGCGGAATAAGCGCACGGGCGGACTCGTTGCGGCACGCATGACGGAAAACACCCGGACCACCGCCCGAGCCGTTCCCGGCACCATCGATCTCCGCGATCTCGGCACCGTCCACCGGCTCGGGTTCGGCGCCATGCGCATCGTCGGCGAGGGTGTGTGGGGAGAGCCCGCCGACCGCGCGAACGCCCTGCGCGTGGTGCGCCGGGCCGTCGAGCTCGGCGTCGACTTCATCGACACCGCCGACGCCTACGGCCCCGACGTCAGCGAGCAGATCATCGCCGAGGCCCTCCACCCGTACCCCGAGGGCGTGCGCGTCGCCACCAAGGTGGGCTTCGCCCGCACCGGACCGCGGAAGTGGATCCCGCTGGGCCGGCCCGAGTACCTCCGCCAGCAAACCGAGCTGAGCCTGCGCAAGCTCCGGGTGGACACCCTCGACCTGCTCCAGCTCCACCGCGTGGACCCGTCCGTCCCCGCCGAGGAGCAGTTCGGCGTCCTGCGGGAGCTCCAGCAGGAGGGCAAGGTCCGGGCCCTGGGCCTGTCGGAGGTCACTGTCGAGCAGCTCGTGACCGCGGGACGGCACTTCACCGTCTCCACGGTGCAGAACCGCTACAACCTCACCGACCGCACCTCCCAGGACGTCCTGGACCACGCCACGGAGCACCGCATCGGGTTCATCCCCTGGGCCCCGATCTCCGCGGGGGAGCTGGCCCGCCCGGGCGGGCCCGTCGACCGGGCCGCCCAACGGCTCGGCGCCACCACCGCCCAGGTCTCCCTGGCCTGGCTGCTCCGGCACTCCCCGGTGCTCATGCCCATCCCCGGCACCGCGTCCCTCGAGCACCTGGAGGAGAACATGGGCGCCGCCGGCCTCGAGCTCGACGACGCCACGTACGAGGAGCTCACCGCCGCGGGCTGATCCGCTCGCCCCCGGACAGACACCACCCGGACAGACACCACAGCTGAGGAGCTACCCATCATGGCCCGTGTTCTGATGATCGTCTCGGCGGCCGACTCCCTCACCATGCGGGACGGCACCGAGCACCCCACCGGCTACTGGGCGGAGGAGCTCGTCGTCGCCCACCGGGCGCTGCGCCGGGCCGGGCACACCGTCGACATCGCCACCCCCGGCGGACGCCGCCCCACCGTGGACCAGGCCAGCTTCTCCCCGGACATGACCGGCGGCCAGGAGCGGGCCGACGAGTTCCGCGCGTACTTGGAGGAGATCGACGCGGAGCTCTCCGCCCCCCGCGTCCTGGCCGACGTCGACGAGCACGACTACGACGCCGTGGTCCTGCCGGGTGGCCACGGCCCCATGGCGGACCTCGTCCACGACCCCTCGCTCGGCCGGATCCTGTCCTCCTCCGACCGGGCCGGGCGGCTCATCGCCCCGTTCTGCCACGGCCCCGCCGCCCTGCTCAGCGCCCAGGACGACGGGACGTTCCTCTTCGCGGGACGGAGACTGACCGCCTTCACCAACGAGGAGGAGCTCGGCGGCGGCACCGGGGAGAACACCCCCTGGTTCCTGGAGACCGTGCTGCGGGAGAAGGGGGCCGTCGTGGAGACCGGGCCCGCGTGGTCCAGCCACGTCATCCGCGACGCCAACCTGATCACCGGACAGAACCCCCAGTCGAGCCAGGCCGTCGCCGACGTCCTCGTGGAGGCGCTCGCCGAGTGATCTCCGCCGAGTGATCTCCGCCGAGTGACCTCCGCCGAGTGACCTCCGGAGGAGTCGCCTGGGAGGTGCCGGACGGGAGCGTCGACTCCCCGGCGCGCCCGGGAGAACCCTCGGGAGGCCGCTGAGACGGTTGCCCGATCGGACCCGGGCGGGCTCAGGCGCCGACCGGCGCCCGCCGGGCCAGCGCGAGGGCGCGGGCGGCGACCACGGCGTCCCGGAACTCCGGGAACGTGCGGCGGACGGGGCTGCCGCCGTCGGCCGGGACGAAGGTCAGGGCCCACCGGTGCCGGCGGAACCGGTGGAAGGGGACGGCGACGATCTCGACGGAGGGCAGGGTCTCGGGACGCTGATCGATCACAGCGGGACCTTTCGGGGGGCAGGTCGGGGGAGTGCAGGGCCTGGTCGGGCCGGACCGGGGGATCCGTGGGCCGGGGCCGCGCTTTGAGCTCATGGTACCGGGCGTCCCGTCCGGCAGGGCGGTCACCCGGCCGGTGTCGGGAGCCGGCAGGTATGATCAGCACACTGATCGAGTGAGGAGACCCATGTTCACCCCCGAAGTGGCCGACGGCATCCACCGCATCACCCACGCCCACGTCAACTGCTACCTGGTCGAGGACGAGGACGGCGTCACGCTCGTGGACGCCGGCCTGCCGAGCATGTGGCCCATGCTGCTCGCGGGCCTCGAGGAGCGCGGGCGGCGCCCCGACGAGGTCAGGGCGCTGGTGCTCACGCACGCACACTTCGACCACGTCGGCTTCGCCCGCCGCGCGCAGGAGGAGTGGCAGCTGCCCGTCTACGGGCACCCGGACGACGCGCGGCTGGCGGCGCACCCGTACCGCTACCGGCCCGAGCGCAACCGGTTCCTCTACCCCTTCACCCACCCGCGGTCCCTGCCGCTGCTCGGCCGCATGGCGGCGGCCGGAGCCCTGACGGTCAAGGGCGTGCGGGAGCTGCGCCCGCTCGAGGCCGGCTCCGCCCTGCCGGTCCCGGGCCGGCCGGTGGTGGTGCACACGCCGGGTCACACGGACGGGCACTGCGTCCTGGACCTGCCGGACCGGGGGACCGTGCTCAGCGGGGACGCACTCGTGACGCTGGACCCCTACACCGGCCGGCGCGGCCCGCAGATCGTCGCCGCGGCCGCGACCAACGACTCCGCCGTGGCCCTCGACTCCCTCGACGCGGTGGCCGCCACCGGGGCGCGCACCGTGCTGCCCGGCCACGGGGAGCGCTGGACCCAGGGCGCCGAGGCCGCGGTCCGGCACGCCCGCGCGGTGGGCGCCCACTGAGCGCGACCCGCGGAACGCGCCCGGGACGGCCACGGCCGTCCGGGGCGCGCACAGGGGAGGTCGCTCCGATCGGCACCCCGGGGAATGGAAAGCGTGCTGATGACTCGCAGGGCTGCGGCAGCTATCGTGGGCGTCGAGCGACGACCCCGCACCTTCAGGAGGACCACCCGTGAAGCAACTGACCCTCTCCGCCCCCGGCGGCCTGGACCGGCTCGAGCTCGGCGACGCACCCGACCTCGGGGCGCCGGGCCCCGGCGAGATCCGCGTCCGCGTGCACGCCAGCTCCCTGAACTACCACGACTACCTCGTGGTCTCCGGCGGGACGCGGACCGAGGACGGACGGATCCCGCTGGCCGACGGCGCGGGCGTCGTCGAGGCCGTGGGGGAGGGCGTCGACGACCTCGCGGAGGGCGACGCCGTGGTCTCCTGCTTCTTCCCGCTGTGGCAGGACGGCCCGCCCGTGGACGGCAACTTCCGGAGGGTCCCCGGGGACGGGCTCGACGGCTACGCCCGCGAGGCGGTGGTGCGTCCCGCCACGTGGTTCACGCGCGCCCCGGCGGGGTGGTCGCACGCCGAGGCCGCGACCATCACCACGGCCGGTGTCACCGCCTGGCGGGCGCTCGTGGTGGACGGCGGGCTCCGGGCCGGGGACGTGGTCCTGGCCCTGGGCACCGGCGGCGTCTCGGTCTACGCCGCACAGCTCGCCAAGGCCATGGGCGCCACGGTCGTGGTCACGTCCTCGTCCGACGAGAAGCTCGACCGCGTCCGCCGGCTCGGCGCGGACCACGTGATCAACTACCGCGAGACCCCCGAGTGGGGGCGCGCCGTCCAGGAGCTCACGGACGGACGCGGCGCGGACCACGTGATCGAGGTCGGCGGGCCGGGCACGCTGGCGCAGTCCCTCCGGGCCGTCCGGATCGGCGGCCACATCTCCTTGATCGGCGTGCTCACCGGGGCGGCGGGCGACGTCCCCACAGCGCTGCTCATGGCGCGCCAGGCGCGGCTCCAGGGGCTGCTGGTGGGCAGCCGGCGGGACCAGGCCGACTTCGTCCGCGCGCTCGAGGCGACCGGCGTGCGCCCGGTGATCGACCGTCGCCACCACCTGGCCGAGGCGGCCGACGCGTTCCGGGAGATGGAGTCGGCCCGCCACTTCGGCAAGATCGTGCTCGAGCACTGAGCCCGGCCGGCGCCCCGGGGAACTCGTCCCGGGGCGCCGGGGTCACCAGCCGGTGACCCACACCTGACCGGTGGCCGGCGACCAGTTCACCTTGTAACCGTTGGAGAAGCGCTGGTAGACGGTGGCCCCGGAGCGGATCTCGTCGGTGACCGGGTAGCCGTAGCCCCGCTCGTAGCCGGCGGCCTTCCAGGCGCGGCCGATGGGGGCGGTCTCGTTCACGGCGCGGGCGCCGTGGGCGCGCGTCCACAGCACCTTGGTGAGGACCCCGTCCCGGGAGAAGACCTGGTAGGAGGACCCGTCCGCCAGTCGGCGCTCCTCCGTGGTCGGGAAGCCGTAGCCGTTCTCCCGGCCCGCGGCCACGAACTTCTGGCCGATGACCGTGGCGTTCTCGACCCGGTGGGCGCCCGTGGAGGGGCTCCAGTACAGGGTGGACGTGCGCCCGTTCAGGGCGAACTCCTGATAGGCGCCTCCGGCGCGCAGGCCGCCGCGCTCCGCCGTCACGGGAGGACCGAGGACCGGGGCGCCGCCCAGGGCGTGGTACTTCGCCCCGATGGCGCCGGCCACGCCGTAGCCCGCCGGGGTCTGGACGGGCGTCGGCGTCTCGTAGGTGTAGGCAGGGGCCCCGTTCACCCGGGTCGAGGCGTCCGCGGGGGCGCCCCCGTTGGCGTACCCGTAGAGGTTGACGGTGGAGAGCACCTGCCAGGGCTGCCCGGTGTTCTCGAGCCGGCCGTCCGCGTAGGTGAGGCCGATGCCGATCACCTCGTGGCGCGGGTCCTTGATCGCCTTGTCGTGGGCGGCCGAGGACTTCCACCACGTCACCAGCGCGCGCACGTCCCGGTGGTGCTCCAGGGCGATGACCTCGTTGGCGCTGGTCCAGGGCCCGGTCCGCGGGTCGGTGAGGAAGGCGGTGCTGTGGGAGAACTTCTCCTCGACGACCTGCCGGTCGGACTCCTTCTGCACCACCTGGGACAGCGTGGCGGAGTACTTGAGCGGCTTCACGCCGAGGGACTCGCGGTAGCGGTTGATCTCGTCGAGGATCAACTGTGCGTCGGCCTGACGGGTGGCCGCGTCCACCGCGACGATGTCCGGCACGGCGGCATGGGCCGGAGCGGCCAGCAGGGAGGTGCCGGCGAGGGTGGTGACGCCGATGCCGGCGGAGAGGGCCAGAGCGGCCATGCGGCCGTGACGGCGCGCGGGGGCGCAGCGATGTTTCGCCATGGGTGCTTCTGCTTCCTGGTCTGTCTGCACGCACGGAAAAGTTGGGGGTTCCGCGCGGCGGGGGGCTATCGTCGTCCGGCCGGACGACGAGACAGATTGGGCTGGGGAAGGCGCCCACGGAAATGCTAAGGAATTCCGATTGCAAATAGGAAATGTGTGAAATTGTGTCGCCTATCACGGAACAATAACGGCGACATCACGGAATGTGCCGACAGGCCCGTATTCCCGTGGTTATAGTGAGCGGTTCTCGCGCCGTTGAGCGGCACGCTCCGCGACCCCGGAACGCCCCCCACCGGGGTCTCCGACCCCGCCGCCCGCTGCGTGACCGCGAGGCCGCCGAGCGCAGAGCCGCCTCCGCCGCGGAGGGGGCACCGTGGTGCCGTGCCTGCGGCGAACGGTCCGTGGCAGGTGACGATAGGCTGGGAGGGCACGCCCGGAGAGGAGCCCGATGACCGTCCACGCCACCCGCGCCTCCGGCGTCCGGGGTCCGTTGCGGCTGTGCCTCGCCGCCGCCGCCGTGGGTCTGACCGGGTGCGGTCCCGACCTCGGCACGCCCGAGGGCACCACCCGGGCCTTCGTCGACGCCATGGCCGAGCGCGACTGGGTCGAGGCCTGCGGGCTGCTGTCCCACGACTTCGTGCACCGGGCCACGGAGGGCAGCTCGCAGTACTGCAGCCTCTACCTCGAGCGCCGGCACGCGGACACCTCCCGCTACGAGACGCTCGCCGTCCAGGGCGTGGCCGTCGAGACCGCAGACGGGTACCGGCTCGAGGTCGCCCCCGAGGACGCCCCCGAGGAGACGGAGGAGGTCGTCGTGGTCGAGGAGTCCGGACGTCTCGTATTGCTGAGCTATCCCGGCCGCGACACCGCCGTCCGCTGAGCCCCACCCGCCCACCAGGAACCCCAGGAAGGACCGCCATGACCGATCCTCAGACCGTTCCCGCCGCGGCGGCCGCGTCGTCGTCGCCCGAGGGCGAGACCGTCGAGATCTGCCGCAACCTCATCCGCATCGACACCTCCAACTACGGCAGCGGCGACGCCAAGGGGGAGCGGCGGGCCGCGGAGTACGTGGCCGGGCTGATCGAGGAGGTCGGTCTCTCGACGACCGTCCTCGAGTCCGCGCCCGGCCGGGCCAACGTCTTCGCCCGGATCGAGGGGACCGACCCCTCCGCCGACGCCCTGCTGGTGCACGGCCACCTCGACGTGGTGCCCGCGATCGGCGCCGACTGGTCCGTGGACCCGTTCGGGGGCGAGATCAGGGACGGCATGATCTGGGGCCGCGGCGCCGTGGACATGAAGGACATGGACGCCATGATGATCTCGGTGCTGCGCCACATGGTGCGCACCGGGGACCGGCCGCGGCGGGACATCGTCTTCGGCTTCTTCGCCGACGAGGAGGCCGGCATGGTGTACGGCTCCCACTGGATCGCGGAGCACCACCGCGGGCTCTTCGACGGGGTGACCGACGCCATCAGCGAGGTCGGCGGTTACTCGGCCACCATCGGGGGCCGGCGCGCCTACCTGCTGCAGACCGCGGAGAAGGGGCTCATGTGGCTGCGCCTCAACGCGCAGGGGACGGCCGGGCACGGCTCCCAGATCAACGGCGACAACCCGGTCACCCGGCTGTCGAGGGCGCTGGCCGACATCGGCGAGTACCAGTGGCCCGTCGAGCTCACCAAGACCACCCGGGCGTTCCTGGACTCGGTCACCGAGCTGACGGGCGTGGAGTTCGACCCCCAGAACCCCCAGCGGCTGCTCGCCGAGCTCGGCTCCGTCGCCCGGTTCGTGGGCGCGACCCTGCAGACCACGGCGAACCCGACGATGCTCGAGGCGGGCTACAAGGTCAACGTCATTCCCGGTTCGGCCCAGGCGGGGCTGGACGTGCGCTACCTGCCGGGCCAGCGCGAGGTCGTGCTGGAGAAGCTCGCGGAGCTCGCCGGGGACGGGGTGTCCTTCGAGTTCGAGTCGGACGACATCGCCCTCGAGGTGCCGTTCTCCGGAACCGTGGTCGACGCCATGGTCGACGCGCTGCACGCCGAGGACCCGGAGGCGGTCGTGCTGCCGTACATGCTCTCCGGCGGGACGGACAACAAGTCCCTGGACCCGCTCGGCATCACCGGCTACGGGTTCGTGCCGCTGCGGCTGCCCGACGAGCTGGACTTCCCGTCCATGTTCCACGGCGTGGACGAGCGCGTGCCCACGGACTCGCTGGAGTTCGGCTCCCGTGTGCTGCACCGGCTGCTGACCCGGTACTGAACCGGTACCGAGGCCGCACCGGCTGCTGGCCCGGTACTGAACTGGTACCGAGGCCGCACCACCGACGCGCCGCACCACCACCGACGCACCGCACCACCACCGACGCGCCCACGACCACCGACGCGCCCACGACCACCGAAGCGTCCTCCGCCCCGAGGACCGCCGACAGGAGCGAGATGCCCCACCCGACCGGGCCGGAGCCCGAGCCCGCACTGCCCGAGCCCGCACGTTCCGAGGACCGGTCGCTCGGGGACCTGGTGCCCGAGACCCTGCTCCCGGACGACCTGCTGGCGACGTTCCGCGAGCGCGCCGCCGGCTACGACCGGGAGAACCGGTTCTTCGACGAGGACTTCGCGGACCTGGTGCGCATCGGCTATCCGCTCATGCTGGTGCCGCGGGACCGGGGCGGCCTCGGGTTCACGCTGCAGCAGGCGGTCGCCGCGCAGCGCCGCCTCGCCGCGGCCGCCCCCGCCACGGCGCTGGGCATCAACATGCACCACGTCCTGGTGGGCGTGGCGCACACCCTGCGCCTGCGCGGGGACGCCCGGGCCGACCACATCTTCGAGCAGGCCGCGGCCGGGGAGATCTTCGCCTTCGGCATCTCGGAGGCCGGCAACGACTCCGTGCTCTTCGACGCCGACACCACCGCCGTGACCGCCGAGGACGGCTACCGGATCACGGGAACGAAGATCTTCACCTCGCTCTCGCCCGTGTGGACCCGGCTGATCGTCCACGCGCGCGACGACGCCGAGGACGGTGCTGCGCTGGTGTTCGGCCTCCTCGACCGGGCGGCGGAGGGCATCGAGGTCCTCGACGACTGGGACACCATGGGCATGCGGGCCTCCCAGTCCCGCACCACGGTGCTGCGCTCGGTGCCGATGCCCGCGGAGCAGGTGCTCACGCGCACTCCCGTGGGGCCGAACCCGGACCCCGTGGTGTGGGGCGTCTTCGGCTGCTTCGAGCTGCTCCTGGCCGCCGTCTACACCGGGATCGCGGACCGTGCGGTGGAGCTGGCCGTGGAGATCGCGAGCACCCGGCGGTCCCGCGGCGGGGGACCGCCGCGAGCCGAGCACCCCGACGTCCGCCGGCAGATCGCCGAGGCCGCGCTCCTGCGCGACGGCGTGGAGCTGCAGCTGCTCCGGCTCACCGCGGACGTCGACGCCCTCGGCACCGCCGGTGCCCCGGAGCACGGTCCCCGCTGGTTCCTGCTGTTCTCCGGGGTCAAGCATCGGGCCACCGAGGCGGCCCGTCAGGTCGTCGAGCTCGCGATGCGCACCTCCGGCGGGGCGCAGTACTCCCGGGGCCGGGAGCTGGAACGGCTGTACCGGGACGTGCTCGCCGGGATCTACCACCCCTCCGACGACGAGTCCGTGCACGCGGCCGTGGCCAAGGCGCTGCTGGGCCCGGTCGGGGGCTGAGCCCGGCCGGTGGGGGGAGGGCTTCCGGGCTCAGACGGTGCGCTCCACGCGCATCACCCGGCGGCGCATCCAGTACTTGCGGGTGCCGCCGTAGAGCAGGACGGAACGGGTCAGTTCCCACTTGCCGTACTCGGCGTGCTCGCTGAGCCGGGCCCGTGCGTCGCCGAGCGCCTCGTGCGGCGCCACGGTCAGCAGGAGGTACTCGTAGCGCTGGTCGGCGTCCCTCGTGAGGGTCGCCGAGCTGGTCCGGACTTGTTCTCTCATCGGTCCCCATTCTGCACGGAATAGCGCTAACGTCTACTCCATGAGCAATGACCCTCGTGCCGCGTTGCAGGCCCTCGTGAGCGCCTTCGAAGAACATCTCGTCGCCGCGTCCAACCGGCGCAGCGACGACGACCCCGCCGTCGACGGCGCCTACATCGCCATCGCCGACGCCTTCGACGCCTACGAGGAGGCGCTCTACGACGCCTACGACGAGGTCACCCCGCTGACCGTGTTCGCGGAGGAGGACGACTCCGACGAGGACGACTCGGACGACGACGAGAACGACGACGAGGACGACTCGGACGACGACGAGGAGCTCCTGGAGGACAACGAGATGCTCGACGAGGACCTCGTCGACGAGGAGGACTACGAGGACCTCGACGACACGGACGAGGCGCGCTCCGCCCGCTGAGCCCCGATCCCCGCAGCACGTCCCCGGAACGGCCCGCACGGCGGGCCGTTCCTGCCGCGTCCGGGCCTGTCCCGCCGTCCACGGGGCGGACGGTGCCGTAGGGTGGCCGGGTGAATTGGATCGAAACCATCATTCTCGGCCTCGTCCAGGGCCTGACCGAGTTCCTCCCGGTGTCCTCCTCGGCGCACCTGCGCATCGTGGGCGAGCTCCTGCCCAACAGCGCCGACCCCGGGGCCGCGTTCACGGCCATCACGCAGCTGGGCACCGAGACCGCCGTGATCATCTACTTCTGGCGGGACATCGTCCGGATCCTCAAGCAGTGGACGCTGTCCCTGGTCGGCCGGGTGGAGCGCTCGGACCCCGACGCCCGGATGGGGTGGCTGATCATCCTGGGCTCCCTGCCCATCGGCGTGCTGGGGCTGCTGCTGGAGGACTACATCGACACGGAGTTCCGCTCCCTGTGGATCACGGCCACGATGCTGGTGGTCTTCGGCGTGATCCTGGCGGTGGCGGACCGGGTGGGCCGGCAGGCCCGCCACCTGGACGACCTGACCGTCAAGCACGGCGTGCTCTTCGGGCTGGCCCAGGCGCTGGCCCTCATCCCGGGGGTCTCGCGCTCCGGGGGCACGATCACGGCGGGGCTGCTGATGGGCTACACGCGCGAGGCCGCCGCCCGCTACGCGTTCCTGCTGGCCATCCCGGCGGTGTTCGCCTCGGGGCTGTACAAGCTGGCGCAGTCCCTGGGCCGGCCGCAGGCGGGGCCCTACGGCATGACGGAGACGCTCGTGGCGACGGGCATCGCGTTCGTGGTGGCGTACGTGATCATCGGCTGGTTCATGCACTACATCTCCAACCGCAGCTACACGATCTTCGTGTGGTACCGCATCGCGCTGGGCCTGGCCATCTTCGTGCTCCTGGGCCTGGGGGTCATCAGCGCCTGAGCCGTTCGTCACCCCGGGATCGGCGGCGCCGGCCGGTCCGGTAGGTTGGGTGAGGCCCCGCGGCCGTCGTCCGATCCCCGAACCACCCGAGGTGAGCATGAAAGCCTGGTCCGCCCGACCCGTCCCCGACCTCCCCGGCGAGGCGGCCCTGCCCGTCGTGCAGGACACCCGGCTGCGGCGGCGGGTGGAGCTGCCCCGGCAGGAGCGGGCGAGCCTCTACGTCTGCGGGATCACCCCGTACGACGCCACCCACATGGGCCACGCCGCCACGTACGTGGCCTTCGACCTGCTGCACCGGGCCTGGCTGGACGCGGGCACCCCGGTGGACTACGTGCAGAACGTCACCGACGTGGACGACCCCCTGCTCGAGCGGGCCCAGGCCACCGGCGTGGACTGGCGGGAGCTGGCCGCCGAGCAGACCGAGCTGTTCCGCACCGACATGAGCGCGCTCAACGTCCTGCCGCCCCAGCACTACGTGGGCGCGACCGAGGCCGTCGGCTGGATCGTGCCCGCCGTCGAACGCCTCGTGGCGCGCGACCTCGCCTACCGGGTGGAGGGCCGGGACGGCGAGCCGGACGGGGACGTCTACTTCGACGTGGAGGCCGCGGGTGCCCTGCCCACCGACGACGACGACGCCTGGGTGCTCGGCGACGTCTCCCACCTGACCCCCGAGCAGATGCTGCCGCTGTTCGCCGAGCGCGGCGGGGACCCCGAGCGCCTGGGCAAGCGGCACCGGCTGGATCCGCTCCTGTGGCGCGCGGAGCGCCCCGGCGAGCCCGCCTGGGACGGCGCGTCGCTGGGCGCGGGGCGCCCGGGCTGGCACATCGAGTGCTCGCTCATCGCCCTCGAGCACCTGCCCGCGCCGTTCACCGTCCAGGGCGGCGGCTCGGACCTCGTCTTCCCGCACCACGAGATGGGCGCGGGCCACTGCTGGGCGCTGACGGGCCGGCCCATGGCCCGGCACTTCCTGCACACCGGGATGGTCGGGCTGGACGGGGAGAAGATGTCCAAGTCCAAGGGCAACCTCGTGCTCGTGTCCGCCCTGCGGGCCCAGGGCGTGGACCCCGCCGTGATCCGCACCGCGATCCTGGCCCACCGCTACACCGACGACTGGTACTGGACCGACCTCGTGCTGGCCGGCGCCGTCGCCCGCGTGGACGCGTGGCGCCGCGCCCTGGCCGTGGCCCCCGAGGGGAGCGCGGCCCCGCTGCTGGAGGCCGTGCGCACCGCCCTGAGCGACGACCTGGACGCCCCCGCGGCGCTGGCGGCCCTGGACGCGTGGGCCGCCGACGCCCTGACCGGCAGCACCCCGGGGCCCTGCGGGGCGGACGCCCGGCTGGTCCGGGACCTGGTGGACGCCCGGCTCGGCATCGAGCTCTGACCCGCCCGCGGGCCCGGTCCCGTGCGAGCGCCGAGGGGCGGCACCCGGTCCCGGGTGCCGCCCCTCGGCGCTCGGCTCCCGTTCCCCGGGGGCCGGCGGCGCTCACTTCTCGTCGCGGCGGCGGCGCAGGTAGCGCTCGAACTCCTTGGCGATCGCGTCCCCGGTGGCCTCGGGCAGGTCCGTGGTGTCCTTGGCCTCCTCGAGCTGCTGGACGTAGGCGGCGATCTCGGGGTCGTCGGAGGCGAGCTCGTTGACCCCGCGCTCCCACGCCTCGGCGTCCTCGGCGATGGAGTCCAGCGGCAGCGTGATGCTGAGCAGCTCCTCGAGCTCCCGCAGCAGGGCCAGCTCGGCCTTCGGGGAGGGGGACTGCGCCACGTAGTGGGGCACCGCCGCCCACAGGCTGACCGTGGGGAACCCGCCCAGGGAGGCCATGTGGGAGAGCAGGCCCACGATCCCGGTGGGCCCCTCGTACTGGGAGGAGTCGATGCCCAGCTCCTCCTGGAGCTCCGCGGTGTCGGAGGTCTTGGTCACCGGGATGGGCCGGGTGTGCGGCACGTCCGCGAGCAGCGCGCCGACCATCACCACGAAGTCGACGTCGAGCAGGGTCGCCTGCGCGAGCAGCTCCGCGGTGAACGAGCGCCACCGGTAGGAGGGCTCCCACCCGTGCAGGAGTACGAGGTCCAGGTTGGTGCCGGGCACCGTGGCCGTGGAGAGCCGGGTGGTGGGCCACACGATCTTCACGTCGCCGGTCGCGCCGCGGCGCACGATCGGCCGGGAGAACTGGTAGTCGTAGTAGTCGTCCGACGTCACCTCGAAGACGTCCTTCGCCCCGTAGTGGCCGGCCAGGAACTGCACGGCGTCCGTGGCGGCGTCCCCGGCGTCGTTCCACCCCTCGAACGCGGCCACCAGGACGGTCACGCGCTCCTGGTCACCGTCCTCGCGGACCACGCCGAACGGCCCCGCCTGGGGGCGGGGGAACGTCTCGTCGAAGTTGTTGCTCACGGAACCCACACTACGCGCCGGGGCATCGACGGCAAGGGGCTCCGGCCGGAGGAGCCCCGTGTTGCGGACACTACGATGGAGGCCATGTCCCGCCTCCCCTCCGCGCCCCCCGACGACCTCCTGCCCACCGCCGTGCTGTTCGACATGGACGGGACCCTCGTGGACACCGAGCCGTACTGGATCGAGGCCGAGATCGAGCTGGTCCGCGCGCACGGGGGAACCTGGACCGAGGCAGACGCCCTGGCCATGGTCGGCACCGGCCTCGAGGACGCCGCCGCCGTGTTCCAGCGCCAGGGCGTGCGCCTGGGGATCCGCGAGATCGTGGACCGGCTCATCACCCGGGTCGCGGCCCGCACCCGGGAACGGGTCGTCTACAAGGAGGGGGCGCCGGAGCTGGTCGCCGCCCTGCGCGCGCGCGGCGTGCCCCTGGCCCTGGTCACCAGCAGCGAGACGCCCCTGGCCGAGGTCGTCCTCGACGCCTTCGGCGGCCCGGGAGTCTTCGACGTCGTCGTCACCGGCGACCTCGGCCACCCGGCGAAGCCGGCCCCCGACCCGTACCGGATCGGCGCCGCCGGCCTCGCCGAGCGGGCCGGCCGGCCGCTGGAGCGCGCCGGCATGGTCGCCGTCGAGGACTCCCGCACGGGCATCCGCTCGGCCACCGCCGCCGGGATCTTCACCGTGGGCGTGCCCAACATGGTCCCGCTCGACGACGCCGGCGCCGACCTCGTGCTGCCGAGCCTCGCCGGCGTGGGCCCCGAGGACCTCGGACGCATCGTGGCCGGGGCCCGCGCGTGAGCCGGACCCGCACCGAGGGCATCCCCCTGGGCAGGATCGGCGGGGTCCCCGTCACCCTCTCCTGGTCGTGGTTCGTGATCGCCGCCGTCACCGTGCTCCTCTACACCCCGGTGCTCATGGAGGCCTACCCCCGGCTGGGCGCGCTCAACTACGCCGCGTCCCTCGGCTTCGCCCTGACCCTGGCCCTGTCCGTGCTGCTGCACGAACTGGCCCACGCCTGGACGGGCCGGGCCTTCGGCTGGCCCACGGGCCGGATCGTGCTCAGCCTGCTCGGCGGCCACACGCACTTCGGGGACGTGCGCAGCACCCCGCTGGCCTCCGCCGCTGTCTCGCTGGCCGGACCCGCCGTGAACCTCGCACTCGGCCTCGCCGGCTGGACGCTGCTGCGCACCGGCGAGCCGTCCCCCACGCTCGGCTGGGTGCTGCTCGACCTCACCGCGTGGGCGAACCTCATCGTGGGCGTCTTCAACGTGCTGCCCGGCCTGCCCCTGGACGGCGGCCGCGTGGTCGAGGCCCTGGTGTGGGCGGCCACCGGCCGGGAGCACCACGGCACGGTGGTGGCGGCCTGGACGGGCCGGCTGCTCGCCGTGGGCCTCGTCGCCGGGGCCGCGCTCACCGGCCTGTGGCGCCAGCCCGTGGCCCTCGTGCTCGTCGTCCTCATCGCCGGCTTCATGTGGCAGGGCGCCGGCGCCTCCCTGCGCGGGGCGGCCGTGCTGTCCCGCGTGCACGGCGTCAGCGCCGCCGCGCTGGCCGAACCCGCCGTGGCGGTGCCCGCGAGCGCCTCCCTGGCCCACACCGACCGGGTGATCACCGACCACCTCGCCGGCGCCGCCGACCCGGACGGCACGGTCCCGCACGTGCTGGCGGTCTCCGCGGACCGCCAGGTGGTGGGTCTGCTCCTGCCGGCCGCGGCCGAGGCCGTCCCCGCGGACCGGCGGGCGGACACCCCGCTGACGTCCGTGCTGCAGCACCTGCCCGCCGACGCCGTGCTCGACGCCGGGCTGCGCGAGGAGTCGCTGCTGCGGGCCGTCGCCGCCCGGGAGTACCCCCACTACGTGGTGACGGGACCCGACGGCGCCCTCGTGGGCGTGCTGCGCATCGCCGCCCTCGAGCACCTGCTGGCCGGCTGACCCGCAACGCCCCCGCCCCGGGGAGGCACCCCGCGCCACGATGACACAATGGGGGAGGACCCCGGGCCGGGGGAGCATCCGCCGGCCCCCGCACGACCCCACCAGACCACGTCCTGCCCCGAGAGTGAGCCGATGACCGGAACCGCTGACCAGACCGCCGCCCCCTCGCCCGCGTCCCCGCGGGGCGCCGCCAACCGGCGCGGTCCCTTCCGGGCCGGGGAGCGCGTGCAGCTCACCGACGAGCGCGGGCGGATGAACACGGTCACGCTCGCGGACGACGGCGAGTTCCACTCCCACCGCGGCGTGCTCAGCCACGGCGAGCTCATCGGCCGCCCGGAGGGCACCGTGGTCGAGAACTCCGCCGGGTTCCGCTACCAGGCCCTGCGCCCGCTGCTCAAGGACTTCGTGCTGTCGATGCCGCGCGGCGCCGCGGTGGTCTACCCCAAGGACGCCGGCCAGATCGTCACGATGGCCGACATCTTCCCGGGCGCCCGCGTGGTCGAGGCCGGCGTCGGCTCCGGCGCCCTGTCCATCTCGCTGCTGCGCGCGGTGGGCGACGAGGGCCGTCTGCACTCCTTCGAGCGGCGGGCGGAGTTCGCCGACATCGCCCGCGGCAACGTGGAGACCATGTTCGGCGGCCCCCACCCCGCGTGGCAGATCAGCATCGGGGACCTCGCCGAGGAGCTCGGCGAGCACGAGGAGCCCGGCTCCGTGGACCGCGTGGTCCTCGACATGCTCGCCCCCTGGGAGTGCCTCGACGCCGTGGCCACGGCCCTCACCCCCGGCGGGGTGGTCATGTGCTACGTCGCGACCGTCACCCAGCTCTCCCGCACCGCCGAGGCGATGCGCGCCGACGGCCGCTTCACCGAGCCCGACGCGTCCGAGACCATGGTCCGCGGCTGGCACGTCGAGGGCCTGGCCGTGCGCCCCGACCACCGCATGGTCGCCCACACCGGTTTCCTGCTCTCCGCCCGCCGGCTCGCCGACGGCTCAGAGCGGCTGGCCCCCAAGCGGCGGGCCTCCAAGTCCGAGTACAGCGAGGAGGACCTGCAGGCCTGGACCCCCGTGGCCCTCGGCGAGCGGGACGTCACCGACAAGAAGCTGCGCCGCGCCGGCCGCGAGGCCCTCGGCCTGGCCGAGCGCGCCGCCCGCGCGACCGCGCCGGCCGCGCCCGGCACGACGCCCCCGCCGGCCTTGGCACCGGACCCGGCACCGGCTCCCGGGCCCGAGGACCCCCACGAGGAGCGCCCGTGAACGAGCCCTCATCGCAGCAGAGCACCGGCACGGCCGGCACCGGACCTGCGGACGCGGAGCAGACCCGCCGCGCCCTGACCAACGCCCAGCGGCAGGTCAACATCCTGCGCGACCAGAAGCGCGCCCTCGACAAGCAGCTCGCCGCCGCAGGGACCCAGAACCAGAAGCTCGTCCGGCTCCTCGACGCCACCCGCACCGAGATCGCCCAGCTCAAGCGCGCCCTGGAGAACGACCTCGTCCCGCCCCTGAGCCAGGGCACCGTCCTGCAGGTCAACCCCGGCCGCGCCCCCGTCGGCGAGCAGACGGGCAGCGGGCCCGCCGTCACCGACCGCACCCTCGACGTCCTCGTCGCCGGCCGCCGGATGCGTGTGGCCCTCAGCCCGCTCGTAGGCTTCGCCGCCTGCGAGCCCGGCCGCCAGGTCCTCCTCGACCAGAACTACACCGTCGGCGCGGTCCTCGACTACGAGCAGACCGGCGAGATCGCCACCGTCAAGGAGATCGTCGACCACGACCGCGTCCTCACCGTGGGGCGCTCCGACGAGGAGCGGGTCCTGCTGCTCTCCGGGCTCCTGCGCCGCAGCCGCCCGGAGATCGGCGACGCCGTGTCCATCGACCACCGCACCGGTTTCGCCCTCGAGCCCATCGAGCGCTCCGACGTCGAGCAGCTCGTCCTCGAGGAGGTCCCCGACGTCTCCTACGGCGACATCGGCGGCCTCGGCCCGCAGATCGAGCAGATCCGCGACGCCGTCGAGCTGCCCTTCGTCCACCCCGAGCTCTACCGCGAGCACGGGCTCACCCCGCCCAAGGGCATCCTGCTCTACGGGCCCCCCGGCAACGGCAAGACCCTCATCGCGAAGGCCGTGGCCCGCTCCCTCGCCGAGGGCGCCGCGGACCGCGCCGGGCGCGGGAGAGCCCTGGGCTACTTCCTCAACATCAAGGGCCCCGAGCTGCTGGACAAGTACGTGGGCGAGACCGAGCGGCAGATCCGCTCCATCTTCCTGCGCGCCCGCGAGCAGGCGGCCCGCGGCATCCCCGTGGTCGTGTTCTTCGACGAGATGGACTCCCTGTTCCGCACCCGCGGCTCCGGGCTGTCCTCGGACGTGGAGACCACCATCGTCCCGCAGCTGCTCACCGAGATCGACGGCGTGGAGCGCCTCGACAACGTCATCGTCATCGGCGCCACCAACCGCGAGGACATGATCGACCCCGCCGTGCTGCGCCCGGGCCGGCTGGACGTGAAGATCCGCATCGACCGCCCGGACGCCGAGGGCGCCGCCGAGATCCTCCGGCTCTACGTCACCGAGGACCTGCCCCTGCGCCAGGACGAGGTCGACGCCGCCGGCTCCCGCAGCGGGGCCGTCGCCGCCCTCGTGGACGCCGCCGTCGCCCGGATGTACGAGAAGAGCCCCGGCACCCGGTTCCTGCACCTGAGCTACCGGGACGGCACCGAGGAGACCCTCTACTTCAGCGACTTCACCTCCGGGGCGGTCATCCGCAACGTGGTGGACCGGGCCAAGAAGCAGGCCATCAAGGACCTGCTCACCGCCGGGGTCCGCGGTCTGGGCCGCGACCACCTGGTCCGCGCGGTGGACGAGGAGTTCCACGAGCAGCAGGACCTGCCCAACACCTCCAACCCGGAGGACTGGGCCCGGATCTCGGGGCGCCGCGGCGACACCATCACGGACCTGCGCGTGGTCCTGCACCGCGACCCGCACCCGGCCGGGCCGGGCGAGCGCCGGGCCTCCGCACCGGCCGACCGGGCCCTGACCGGACCGACGCCGCCCGGACCGGAGCGGGCCGCACCGGGGGAGGGGCCCGCGTGAGCGTCCGCCGCGTCATGGGCGCCGAGACCGAGTTCGGCGTGCTCGCCGCCGGCAACCCCGGTGCCAACGCCACCGTGCTCTCCAGCCAGGTGGTCACCACCTACGCCGCCCTCGTGCGGCGGCGCCTCGGCGCGTCGCGCGCCGCCGCCGGCTGGGACTACCACGGCGAGACCCCCCTCCAGGACGCCCGCGGCTTCACCGTCCCCCGCGAGCAGGCCGACCCCTCGCAGCTCACCGACGTCGCGCCCGTGCTCACCGCCGAGGAGGTCGCCGCGGAGGCGCTGCGGGAGACCGGGGCCCACGCCGAGTCCCTGGACTGGCGGCAGGTCGTGATGAACACCGTCCTGCCCAACGGCGCCCGGCTCTACGTGGACCACTCGCACCCCGAGTACTCCTCCCCGGAGGTCACCACCCCCCGCGACGCCGTCCTCTGGGACGCCGCCGGGGACCGCGTCGCCCTCGACGCGGTCCGGGCGATCGCGGCCAGTGCCGCCACGACCGGGCTCGACGTCGTGAACCTCTACAAGAACAACACCGACAACAAGTCCGTCTCCTACGGCGCCCACGAGAACTACCTCGTGCCCCGCGCCGTGCCCTTCGCCGCCCTCGCCACCGGCCTGCTGCCCTTCTTCGCCTCCCGCCAGGTCGTGTGCGGCGCCGGTCGCGTCGGCCTCGGCGAGCGCGGCGGGCACCCGGGCTTCCAGATCAGCCAGCGCGCCGACTTCTTCGAGCGCGAGGTCGGCCTCGAGACCACCATCCACCGGCCCATCGTCAACACCCGCGACGAGCCCCACGCCGAGCGCACCCGCCACCGGCGCCTGCACGTCATCATCGGCGACGCCAACCTCTCCCACACCTCGAGCCTGCTGAAGTTCGGCACCACCTCCCTGGTCCTGGGCCTGATCGAGGCCGGTGCCGCCCCGGACGCCGCCCTCGCGGACCCGGTGGCCGCCCTGCAGGCCATCAGCCACGACCCGGGACTGACCACCACCGTCCCGCTCCGGGACGGCCGGCGGCTCACGGGCGTCCAGCTGCAGCGGCTCTACCTCGACGCGGCCCGGGCGCACGAGGACGCGACCGGGGGCCCCGACCCGGACACCCGCGAGGTGCTCGAGCTGTGGGAGGAGGTCCTCGACGCCCTCGAGACCGACCCCCTGTCCCTCGCGGACCGCCTGGACTGGGTCGCCAAGCACGCCCTGCTCCTGGGCTACCGGCGGCGCGACGGTCTCGCCTGGGACGACCCGCGCCTGACGCTGATCGACCTGCAGTACGCGGACGTGCGCCCGGAGAAGGGGCTGCACCACCGGCTGGTCGCGGCCGGCCGGATGCGCACCTTCTTCACCGCGGAGGAGGTGGAGCGCGCGGCGGGCCTGCCCCCCGCCGACACCCGGGCGTGGTTCCGGGGCCGGCTGGTGACCCGCTTCCCTGACGACGTCCTCACCGCCAACTGGGACTCGGTCTCGCTGACCCTGCCGGGCGTCCGCCGCGGCGCACGGATCACGATGCCCGAGCCGCTCGAGCTGACCCGCGAGGACGTCGACCCCCTGCTGTCCGCGGCGCCCGACGCCGAGCACCTCGTCCGTGCCCTCGCCACGGCCCGACCCGCCCTCGTGCACACCGGCTCCCTCGGCTGAGCACCCCGACCACCACACCCAGGAGGACCCCGACATGGCCCAGGAACGCATCTTCGGCACCGGCGCCCAGCGCCGCGAGGAGACCGAGCTCCCCGAGCCCGGCACCCCCGCCCCCACGGCCGCCACCGCCCAGTCCCGGACCAGCGCCGTCAGCGCCGACGACCTGCTCGCCGAGATCGACGGCGTCCTCGAGTCCAACGCCGAGGAGTTCGTGAAGGGCTTCGTCCAGAAGGGCGGCCAGTAGCCCCCATGGACCGCAGGATCTACGGGGTCGAGACCGAGTTCGGCCTCACCCACAGCGCCCCGGGCGCCCGCCCGCTCAGCCCGGAGGAGGCCGCGCGCACCCTCTTCCGCCCCGTCGTGGCCTGGGGCCGGTCCTCGAACGTGTTCCTGCCCAACGGCGGACGCCTCTACCTGGACGTCGGCTCCCACCCGGAGTACGCCACCGCGGAGTGCGCCACGCTCGAGGACCTCGTCGCGCAGGACAAGGCCGGCGAGCTGATCGTCGACGACCTCCGGCGGCAGGCCCAGGACACCCTGGGGGAGCAGGGGGTCGCCGGGCAGCTGTACCTGTTCAAGAACAACGTGGACTCGCGCGGCAACTCCTACGGCTCCCACGAGAACTACCTGATCTCCCGGCGCACCGAGTTCGCCCGGCTCGTGCAGATCCTCATCCCGTTCCTCGTCACCCGCCAGCTGCTCGTCGGCGCCGGCAAGGTGCACCCCGCCGGTCCCGAGGACTTCGGCGCCGTGCGGATGGGGGACGACGCCGGGACGCCCAGCTACTCCTTCTCCCAGCGCGCCGACCACATCTGGGAGGGCTCCTCCTCGGCCACGACGCGCTCCCGGCCCCTCATCAACACCCGCGACGAACCGCACGCGGACGCCGAGCACTATCGCCGGCTGCACGTCATCGTGGGCGACTCGACGATGTCCCAGACCACCACCGCGCTGCGGATCGGGACCACCGACCTCGTGCTGCGGATGATCGAGGCCGGGCAGATCCTGCCCGACCGCACCATGGTGGACCCGGTCCGGTCGCTGCGGGAGGTCTCCCACGACCTCACCGGCACCCGCCCCGTCCTGCTGGCCGACGGCACCCGCCGCTCCGCCCTGGACCTGCAGCACGAGCACCTGGAGGCCGTGCGCCGGTTCGTGGACCGCGAGGGCGCCCACCACGACCGGGTGCCCTGGGTGCTCGACCTGTGGGAGCGGGCCCTGGACGCCGTGGCCCGCCAGGACGCCTCCGCGATCGACACCGAGATCGACTGGGCGATCAAGAAGAAGCTCCTCGACGGCTACGCCGCCCGCGACGGCCTGGACCTCTCCTCGCCCCGGATGGCGCAGCTCGACCTCGCCTACCACGACACCGCCCCGGAGCGGGGGCTGTTCAACCTCCTGCAGCGCCGGGGACGGGCGGCGACGTTCGTACCCGGCGAGCGGGTCGAGGAGGCCGCCCGGATCCCGCCCCCCACCCGGGCCGCCGTGCGCGGCCGATTCATCGACGCGGTGCTCGCGTCCGGGCACAACTACACCGTCGACTGGGTGCACCTGAAGGTCAACGACCGCGGCCAGCGCACGGTGCTGTGCAAGGACCCCTTCGCCGTGCGGAACGCCGAGGCCGACGCCCTGGTGGCCGCCCTCGGCGAGCGCGACGGCACGGGACGGGCCCACGGGGACGCCCCCGTGGTCTGATCCGCTCCGGGTTCCCCCGGGCGCCGTCCGTCCAGTCAACGCCCAGCGCCCTGCACTAGGCTGGCCGCCGTCCCGGCCCGAGCCGTCCGACCCCACCGACCCCACCCGGCCCGACCCCTGAGGAAGAATCCTGTGCGAAAGACCCTGACCACCTCCGGTGCCGCCCTGACCCTGGCGCTCGTCCTCTCGGGCTGCTCCGGGCCCGGCGTCGACTCCGTGGAGCTCAACGACGACCCGGCCCCGGGCACGGCCCCGTCGGTCACGTTCGAGACCCCGCTCAACGCCGAGGAGGCCGGCGCGAAGGAGCTGCGCGAGGGCGACGGGGAGGAGCTCGCCGAGGGCGACACCATCCTCCTGCAGGCGGCGCTCTACAAGGGCTCCGACGGCACCTCCATCGGTGAGACCTACTCCCGCGGCGCCGGGCAGGTGATGAAGCTCGAGCAGGGCCTGAAGGACTCCATCCCGGAGATGTACGACGCGCTCGTGGGCGCCAAGGAGGGCGCGATCATCGCGTACTCCTCCCCGGAGACCGCCGGCGCCGCCGGCGACGAGTCGACCTCCGTGGAGGTCTACGAGGTCGTCCGGAAGATCCCCACCGAGATCGAGGGCGACATGCAGGACAGCCCGCGGGGCCTGCCGGAGATCACCGAGAACGACGAGGGCGTGCCCGCCGTGGCGAAGCCCGAGGACGACGCGCCGAAGAAGCTCGTCTCCGAGTACCTCATCGAGGGCGACGGCGAGGAGGTCGCCGAGGGCGACACCGTCATCGCGAACTACGTGGGCGTGAAGTGGTCCGACGGCGAGACCTTCGACTCCTCCTACGAGAACGGCGCTCCGGCTTCCTTCCCGCTCGACAACGTCATCGAGGGCTGGCAGAAGGGCCTCGAGGGCAAGAAGGAGGGCTCCCGCGTGGTCCTCTCCGTGCCCGTCGGCCAGGCCTACGGCACGGAGAAGGAACTGGGCAAGGACTCCGACTACCCGGCCGGCAGCCTGCTCTTCGTCGTCGACATCCTGGCGGCCGTGGACACCCCGGAGGCGCCCGCCGCGGAGGAGCCCTCGGCCTCGCCGTCCCCCTCCGCGACCGAGGAGTAGCCCCCGGTCGGCTATGGTGGCCCGGTGGGGCCGGAGGCCCCACCCTTCCCGACGACCACCCGTCGACGACCCGACGAACAGGAGCACCCATGTCCTTCGGAGAGCGCAAGCTCGACCGCAGCAAGCCCGAGATCGACTTCCCCGAGGGGGAGGCTCCGACCGAGCTCGTCATCACGGACCTCGTGGAGGGCACCGGCGCCGAGGCGACCCCCGGCAAGCAGATCTCCTGCCACTACGTGGGCGTGACGTTCTCCGCCGGCGAGGAGTTCGACGCCTCCTGGAACCGCGGCCAGCCCCTCGACTTCACCGTGGGCGTCGGCCAGGTCATCGAGGGCTGGGACAAGGGCCTGCTGGGCATGAAGGTCGGCGGCCGCCGCCGGCTGGAGATCCCCTCGGACCAGGCCTACGGCTCCAGGGGCGCCGGCGGGGTCATCGGTCCGGACGAGGCCCTGATCTTCGTGGTGGACCTCCTGGACGTGCGCTGAGGACCCACCGGATGGCAGCCCGATCGACGGAGCGGCTTCTCAACCTGCTCATCGCCCTGGTCTCCCGCGAACGCGGGTACACCCGCGCCGAGCTCAGGGAGGCCGTTCCGTCGTACGCGGAGTCCGCGTCCGACGAGGCGTTCGAGCGCATGTTCGAGCGCGACAAGGCGGAGCTGCGCGACCTCGGCTACCCCATCGAGGAGGTCTCCGAGGACCCGCTCTTCCCCGACGACACGCACGGTCACCGCTACCGGATCCCGCGCGGCTCGTTCACGCTGCCGCCGCTGCAGTTCACGGCGGAGGAGTCCGCGGTCCTCGCCCTCGCGGCCAACGCCTGGACGGACGCCTCCCTCGGGGAGCTCGCCCGCCGGGCCCTGCGCAAGCTCGAGCCCGCCATCGGGGGCCTGCCGGAGGACGACGCCCCGCCGCTGCTGCAGCCCACCCTCACGGCCCACGAGCCGTCCTTCGAGCCGCTGCTCTCGGCCGTGGTGCGCCACCGCGAGGTGCGCTTCGACTACCTGGCCCGCAGCACCGACCAGCTCACCACCCGGCGGCTGAGGCCGTGGGGGATCGGCTCCCGCTACGGCAACTGGTACGTGGTCGGCTGGGACCTGGACCGCAAGGACTCCCGCACGTTCCGGCTGTCGCGGATCATGTCCGACGTCACGGTCACCCGCAAGGAGTTCGACCCGCCCGAGGGCTTCTCCATGAACGAGTCGCTGTCCCACATGGTCTCCCACGCCCCCGCGCGCACCGTGGAGGTCCTCGCCCGCCCCGGCCACGCGCACATGCTGCGCCGCATGGCCGCCCGACAGGAGCCGGGCGTCGGCGCCGGGGACGGCGTGGACCGCTGGGACCGGCTGCACATCCCGTTCGCGGAGACCGAGATCCTCGCCGAGGAGATCGCCGCGGCGGGCCCCGGCGTCGTCGTGCCCCGGGACGGGGACGGCACCGCGCCCACGATGCAGGCCGAGGTCCGCGCCGCCGTGGTGCGCCGGCTGCAGAGCGCCGCGTCCGCCGTGGCCCGCTTCCGGGGGGTGCAGGTCGACTGGAGCCTGCGGTCCCGCAAGGGCACGCGCAACAAGCTCTCCACCGCGGACCACCTCTCGCGGCTGCTCGAGATCGTCCGCTGGGTCTACGCCCACCAGGGCGCGGAGCTCGAGGAGACCGCCCGCCGGTTCGGGATCACCGACCAGGAGCTGATCGCGGACCTCAACACCCTGTTCGTGTGCGGCAAGCCCGGGCACATGCCGGACCAGCTGATCGACGCGTCCTGGGACGACGGCCACGTCTACCTCTCCAACGCGGACGAGCTCTCCGACCCCGTGCGCCTCACCCAGCCGGAGGCCTCCGCGCTGCTCGTGGGGCTGCAGACGCTGCGCACCGTGCCCGGCGGCGACTCCGAGGCGGTGGCCTCCACGATCGCGAAGGTCGCCGGCGCGGCGGGGGACGCCGGGGTGCTCGCCAACGCGGTGGGCGCCCGCCCCATCACGGACACCCCCGCGCCCGCCCTCGCCGACGTCATGTCCGCGGTCCGCCGCGCCGTCGAGCAGCGCCGCCGGATCCGGATCCGATACGTGGTGCCGTCCCGCGACGAGCTCACGGAGCGGGTCGTCGACCCGGTCCAGGTGTTCTCCTCCAACACCCACTGGTACGTGCGCGCCTGGTGCCTCGACGCCGAGGGGATGCGCAACTTCCGGCTGGACCGGATCTCCGCCGTCGAGGACGCCGGGCCGGCGGGCGAGCGCCCCGCGGCCCAGGAGGCCGCCGCCGCGGCGCCGCCCGCCCCCGGCACCCCGGACACCGTGGAGGTCGTGCTCGTCACCGACCGGCGCAGCCGGTGGATCGCCGACCAGTACCACGCCACCCGCACCGCCGTGGTCCGGGTCCCCGGCGGGGCCCGCACCGGGCCGGCGGCCGACCACGAGGCCGCGCTCATCGGGTTCCAGACGGTCGAGGCCGTGTGCGCGCTCGTCACCCGCTACGGCGGTCAGCTCGCCGTGATCGGGCCCGACGACGTGGTGGCGCAGGTGGAACTCTGGGTGGACTCCGCGCTCGGCGCCTACGGGACGTCCGGGCCGGCATGATCCGCCCGCCTATACTGGAAGGCATGCTCTGGTGGTCCTGGGTCCTGCTGTGGACGGTCCTCGTCCTGCTCGGCGCGGCATTCCTCGGACTGATGCTGTGGCGGCTGGTGAAGACCTTCTTCGTCCTGCTCCGGGAGACCGAGACGGTGGCCGGGGAGTTCGCCCGGCGCTGGGACGACGCGGCCGCCGGGGTGCAGCGTCCCGTCCGGGCCGCCCCGGACCCGGCCCTGTTCACACCGGTGGGGCAAGCCGTGGCCGACTACCGGGTCGGCCGTGACCAACGAGAAACCGCCCGTCTGAGACGCCGCATCGAGCGCAAGGACCGGATGGGCCAGCCGCAGCGGATCAGCGACCTCCGCCGGGCCGAACGGAAAGGAATGTTCCATGGGTAGGCTCTTCGACAGCCCCTTCATGATCCTGATCATCCTGCTGGTGATCCTGCTGCTGTTCGGCGCGCCCAAGCTCCCGGGCATGGCCCGCAGCCTCGGACAGTCGCTGCGCATCTTCAAGTCCGAGGTCAAGGAGATGAAGAAGGACGACCAGCCGGACGGCTCGGACGTGGTCATCGACGGCCAGGCCGTGCAGCCCGGCCACGACGGGACCCCGGACCGGGCCCCCGGCGCGGCCGGCACCCCCGGCACAGACACCCCGCGCGACCCCGAGCAGCGCCCGGGCCGTCCTCCGGCCTGATCCCGGCCCCTCTTCCGGCTTCCGCCGCCGTCCCGATCCTCCCCGCCGCCACCGGGCGGTCCGCGTCCCCGGCCGGGGTCGGACCGTCCGGCCGGCCCCGGCGCACCGTGCGCCCCCCGAGTCCCGAAGGCCCTCATGTCCTCGCAGTCCCCCCGCGGCCCGAAGAAGCGCCGGACCGCGCGCAAGGCCAACCCGCAGGCGCAGATGGCCCTGGCCGAGCACCTGCGGGAGCTGCGCAACCGGCTCATCACGTCCGCGGTGGCCACCGTGGTGGGCATGGTCGGTGGCTTCTTCCTGTACATCCCCTTCATGGCCTACATCACGGAGCCCCTGCAGCGGCTGGCCGCGGCGGAGGGCAGCGAGGCCTCCATCAACTACTCGGCCGTGGGCTCGTCCTTCAACATCATGGTGGAGGTCTCCTTGGTGCTCGGCCTGGTGCTGGCCAGCCCCGTGTGGCTCTACCAGCTCTGGGCGTTCGTGACGCCGGCCCTGCACCGGTCCGAACGCCGCTACGCGGTCGGCTTCCTGGCCGCGGCCGTCCCGCTGTTCCTGGGCGGGATCGCGGTCGCCGTGCTCACCCTGCCCACCGCCGTCTACGCCCTCACCGCGTTCACCCCCGCGGGCGGGACCAACTTCATCTCCGCGGACGTGTACCTGCGGTTCTTCCTCCAGCTGATCCTGACCTTCGGGGTCGCCTTCGTGCTGCCCGTGTTCCTGGTGGGCCTGAACATGCTGGGCGTGCTCTCCGGGCGCACCGTGCTCAAGAGCTGGCGGATCGTCGTGGTCCTCGTGATGGTCGTGTCCGCGATGGCCGCCCCGGGGCCCGACCCGATGACGATGTTCTACCTCGCCGTGCCGCTGCTCACGCTCTTCTTCGTGGCGGTCGGGCTGTGCCTGCTGCTCGACCGCCGGCGGGCCCGGAAGGAGGCGCGCCTCGCGGCGGGCACGGGCGCCGCGGCCGACGTCGCGACCCCCGCCGACGAGCTCCGACGCCTGGGCCACGAGCCCGAGGACGGATCCCGCGCCTGATCCGCTCGGCCCGGGCGGGTTCGGGCCCCCGGCGGACCCGACCACGTCCGGGTCGAGCAGTAGGGTGGACCCATGTCCTCCTACGCCGACCGATACCTGGCCGCCAAGCAGCGGGCCGCCCACGCGAGGACCGAGCTCGCCGTGTTCCAGCACCGGCTCGAGTTCGAGATGGACGACTTCCAGACGACCGCCTGCGGGGCCCTGGAAGAGGGCCGGGGGGTGCTCGTCGCCGCGCCGACCGGCGCCGGCAAGACCGTGGTGGGGGAGTTCGCCGTCCACCTGGCCCTGTCCCGCGGGCAGAAGGCCTTCTACACGACGCCCATCAAGGCGCTCAGCAACCAGAAGTTCCACGAGTTCTCCCGGGCCTTCGGCGCCGAGCGGGTCGGCCTGCTCACCGGGGACACCTCCGTGAACTCCGAGGCGGACGTCGTGGTGATGACCACCGAGGTCCTGCGGAACATGCTGTACGCCGACTCGCCCACCCTGCTGAACCTCGGCTTCGTGATCATGGACGAGGTGCACTACCTCGCCGACCGCTTCCGGGGCGCGGTGTGGGAGGAGGTCATCATCCACCTGCCGGACAGCGTCCAGCTGGTCTCCCTGTCCGCGACCGTCTCCAACGCCGAGGAGTTCGGGGCCTGGCTGGACACCGTGCGCGGCGACACGGACGTGGTCGTCTCCGAGCACCGGCCCGTCCCGCTGTGGCAGCACGTGCAGGTGGGCGGGCGGCTGCTCGACCTGTTCCTGGACGACACCACGGTCGAGGAGGCCGCCGAGCGGCTCGAGGGGCCCGGCAGCGACGAGCCGGACGTCAACCCCGAGCTGCTCCAGCTCGCCCGCGCCGAGCACCCGCGCGGGGGCCGCAGGGGAGGCCGCGGCCCCGGGGGCCGGTCCCGCGACCGGTTCTCCCGCCGCAACGGCGGCGAGGACCACCGGCCGAGCCCCGAGACGCGCCGAGTGTCCCGCCCGCAGCTGATCCGCCGCCTCGACGCGGAGGGCCTGCTGCCCGTCATCACCTTTATCTTCTCCCGCGCCGGGTGCGACGCCGCCGTGCAGCAGTGCGTCACCGCGGACATCCGGCTGACCGGCGAGAAGGAGCAGCAGACGATCCGCGCCCGTGTGGCCGAGACCGCCTCCTCGCTCGAGGCCGCGGACCTCAACGTCCTCGGCTTCTACGAGTGGCGCGACGGCCTGCTGCGCGGCGTGGCCGCCCACCACGCGGGGATGCTGCCCGCGTTCAAGGAGCTCGTGGAGCAGCTGTTCGCCGACGGGCTCGTCAAGGCCGTCTTCGCCACGGAGACCCTGGCGCTGGGTATCAACATGCCGGCCCGCTCCGTGGTGCTCGAGAAGCTCGACAAGTTCAACGGCGAGTCCCGGGTGGACATCACGCCGGGGGAGTACACCCAGCTCACCGGGCGCGCCGGGCGCCGGGGGATCGACGTCGAGGGCCACGCCGTGGTGCTGTGGCAGCCCGGGATGGACCCGCACGCCGTGGCCGGTCTCGCCTCCAAGCGCACCTACCCCCTGAACTCGAGCTTCCGGCCCACCTACAACATGTCCGTGAACCTGGTGGCCCAGTTCGGCGCCCACCGCTCCCGCAAGATCCTCGAGTCCTCCTTCGCCCAGTTCCAGGCCGACCGCTCCGTGGTGGGCCTCGCCCGCCGGGTCCGCTCCCAGGAGGAGTCCCTCAAGGGCTACGAGGAGGCCATGACCTGTCACCTGGGGGACTTCTCCGAGTACGCCGCCCTGCGGCGGGAGCTCAAGGACCTCGAGCGCGCCGAGGAGAAGGCCGGCTCCCGGCGGCGCCGCTCGGACGCCGTCGCGTCCCTGCACGACCTGCTGCCCGGGGACGTCGTGGAGATCCCGCGGGGGCGCAACGCCGGCTACGCCGTGATCCTGGCCACCGACCCCAACCGGGACGACCCCCGCCCCTCGATCCTCACCCTGGACCACCAGCTGCGCCGGGTGGGAGCCCAGGACCTGGACGGGCCCCTCGAGCCGGTCTCGCGGATCCGGATCCCCAAGCAGTTCACGGGCCGGACGCCCAAGGAGCGGCGCGACCTCGCCTCGTCCGCGCGCAGTGCCCTGCACGAGCACCGGCCCCCGCGCGGCGGCGGGCGCGGGCACACCATCCAGTTCGACCGCGGCACCAGCGCGGCCGAGCGGCGCATCACGGAGGTCCGCAAGGCCCTGCGCGGCCACCCCTGCCACGGCTGCTCGGACCGCGAGAGCCACGCCCGCTGGGCCGAGCGCTGGTGGACGCTGCGCCGGGACACCGACGGGCTGCTGCGCCAGATCGAGAGCCGCACCAACACGATCGCCAAGACCTTCGACCGCGTCTCCGAGGTGCTGGGCTCCTTCGGCTACCTCGAGACCCTTCCGGACGGGGAGGTCCGGCCGACCCGCGCCGGGGAGCAGCTGCGACGGATCTACGGGGACCGGGACCTGCTCCTCGCCCTCAGCCTGCGCGACGGCTTCCTCGACGGGCTCGATCCCGCCGCCACCGCGGGGCTCGTGACGCTGCTCGTCTACCAGGCCAAGCGCGAGGAGCAGGGGATCCAGCCCGTCCTGCCGTCGGCCGCCATGGACCGTGCCGCGCAGACTGTGGTGCGCAACTGGTCCCGGCTCACCGACCGCGAGCAGGAGCACCACCTCCCCGCGACCTCGGAGCCGGAGTTCGGTCTCGTGGAGGCGATGTACCTCTGGGCGCGCGGCGCCACCCTGAGCACGGCCCTGTCCGGCACGGAGCTCGCCGCCGGTGACTTCGTGCGCTGGGCGAAGCAGGTGATCGACATGCTCGACCAGCTCGCGGGGATCGACCTCCTCGACGCCGGCACCCGTGCCCAGTGCCAGCGCGCGATCGCGCTGGTGCGCCGCGGCGTCGTGGCGCACTCCGCGTTCGAGGACTGAACGGCGCCGTCCCCCGCGCTCCGCGCCACCCCGGTCCGCCGGCACGCCCGCCCAGGACCCCCACCCCGAACGCCCGTCCCGAACAGGAGACCCGTGCGCACCACCGTCCCCGCCCGCCCCGTCCTCTACCGCAACGGCTCCGTCTACAGCCCCGCCGACCCGTTCGCCACCGCCCTGCTGGTCGACGGCGCCCGCGTGGCCTGGGTCGGCTCCGAGGAGGCGGCGCAGTCCCTGCAGGACTCCTCCATGGACGTGGTCGACCTGGACGGGCGGCTGCTGGCCCCGGGGTTCGTGGACTCCCACGTGCACGTGACGGAGACCGCGCTGGCGCTGTCCACCCTGGACCTCACGGCGGCCGGTTCCCTGCACGGGGTGCTCGACGCCGTGGCCGGCGCCGCCCGCACGAGCACGGGCCCGGTCCTCGGCGCCGGCTGGGACGAGTCCGTGTGGCCGGAGCGGCGGGCGCCGACGGCGGAGGAGCTCGACCGGGCCGCCCGCGGGCGCGAGGTCTACCTGACGCGGATCGACGTCCACTCCGGGGTGGTGTCCTCGTCCCTGGCGCGGCGGCTGGGTCTCGCCGGCGTCGAGGGATGGCTCGGCGACGGCCGGGTGGAGAACCTCGCCCACGACCGCGTGCGCGCCGCGGCCCTCGACTTCGGCGCCGGTCGCCGCGGCGAGCTGCACCGGCTCGCCCTGCGGCACGCCGCCTCCCAGGGCTACGTGGCACTGGCCGAGGCCAACGCCGAGCAGGTCGCCCCGTTCCAGGACCTCGTCCAGCTGACGGCTCTCGCCAACCACGGTGTGGGCGCCGAGGGCCCGACGCCCCGCGTGCTGCCCTACCGGGGTGAGCTCGCGGTCACGGCCGAGGAGGCGCGGGCGGTGGTGGAGCGGTTCGACGCCGCCCTGGCGGACCTGCTGGGACGCGCCGTGGACCGGCGGGAGTCGCTCGTCGGGCTCGCGGGGGACCTGTGCGTCGACGGCGCCCTCGGCTCCCGCACCGCCGCCCTCCGCGCCCCCTACGCCGACGCCCCGGGCCATCTGGGGAACCGCTACCTCGACGCCGCGGCCGTGGCCGCCCACCTCGCCGCAACCACGGAGGCCGGCCTGCAGGGCGGGTTCCACGTCATCGGGGACGCCGGGATGGACATCGTCCTCGACGGCCTCGACCGCGCGGCGAAGCTCGTGGGGGAGCGGGCCCTGCACAGCGCCGGCCACCGCCTGGAGCACGCCGAGATGGTCGACGCCGAGGGCATCGAGCGGCTGGCCCACCACGCCGTGACCGTCTCCGTGCAGCCGGGGTTCGACGCCGCCTGGGGCGGACCGGGCGGGCTCTACGAGCAGCGGCTCGGCGCCGACCGGGCGGCCGCGATGAACCCGCTGGCCTCCTTCTACCGTGCCGGGGTCCCCGTGGCCCTGGGCAGCGACGCCCCCGTGGTGCCACTGTCCCCGTGGGAGACGGTCCGGGCCTGCCTCCACCACCACGACCCCGACCAGCGGATCTCAGCGCGGGCCGCGTTCCTGGCCTCCACCCGGGGCGCGTGGCGGGCCGCCCGCCACCCCGACCCCATGCAGGGCCAGCTCGCACCGGGCACCCCGGCCACGTTCGCCGTCTGGGACGTCGAGGCCCTGATGGTGCAGCAGGCCGAGGGGACCGGGTCCTCCTGGAGCACCGACCCGCGGGCCCGCACCCCCCTGCTGCCCGCGCTCGACGGCGCGTCCGTGCCCGTGTGCCGCCAGACCGTGCTCGACGGCGTGGAGCTGTACCGCTCCGCCGGGTTCTGAGCCGCGGGGCGGGCCGCCAGCCCGTGCCGCGCGATCTTGGTCGCAGGCACGGGGCAGGATAGGCTGGACAACTGCTGCCGGGCGGGCTCGCTCGTCCTTAGAAAACAGGCCGGCATCCCCTCAAGGCCGGACTGGTCCGAAGGCGAGGGAGCCTGCCCCGTGGTGCGGCAGGCAGACCTCGAAAGGAACGACCCGGTGCGCGTACTGACCGTCATCCCCACCTACAACGAACACGAGTCGCTGCCGACCGTGATGGACCGGCTCCGCCCGTCCGTCCCGGACGGGCACGTGCTGGTGGTGGACGACAACAGCCCGGACGGGACCGGTCGCCTCGCCGACGAGATGGCGGCCGCGGACGGGAACATCCACGTCCTGCACCGCACCAGCAAGGAAGGCCTCGGCGCCGCGTACATCGCCGGCTTCCGCTGGGGACTGGCCCGGGACTACGACGTCCTGGTCGAGATGGACGCCGACTGCTCCCACCAGCCCGAGCAGCTCCCGCTGCTGCTGGACGCCGTGGAGCGCGGCGCCGACCTCGCCATCGGCTCCCGCTACGTCCCGGGCGGTCGCACCGTGAACTGGCCCCTGCAGCGCCAGCTGCTCTCGCGCGGCGGCAACCTCTACGCCCGGACGCTCCTGGGCTCCCGGATCCACGACATCACCGCCGGCTACCGCGCCTTCCGCCGCGAGACCCTCGAGCGGATCGGCCTCGAGACCGTGGACTCCAAGGGATACTGCTTCCAGATCGATCTCGGCTGGCGCACCGAGCGGGCCGGCCTGAGCGTCGTCGAGGTGCCGATCACCTTCGTGGAGCGCGCCGAGGGCGAGTCCAAGATGAGTCCGGACGTGACCCGGGAGGCCGTCGTGCGCGTCGCCCAGTGGGGGCTGACGGCCCGCGCGAAGACCCTGGCGGGCAAGCTCACCCGCCGCTGAGCTCCCGGCCGGCGCACCGCCCGGCACGCGCGGAGGGCCCCACCCGAACCGGGTGGGGCCCTCCGCGCGTGCCGGGGAGCGGACTCAGATCGCGTGCTTCTCCCGGTAGAACTCGACGCGCTGGGCGAGGATCTCCTCCAGCTCGTCCGTGCTGCGCCGCTCCAGGAGCATGTCCCAGTGCGTGCGCTGGTGCTTCTCGTTGGGGTTCACCGGCTTCTCGCCGTTGACGATGATCGCTTCCTTGCCGGTCTTCGACACCCACACCGGCGGGATCTCCGCCTCCGCCGCGAAGGTCACCGTGACCTTCTCGCCGTCCGCGGTGCGGTACTCGACGCGCTGGCGCGGGGCCGGCTCGACACCGGCCTCCGTCTCCATGGACTGGGAGCCCAGACGCATTCCCCTGAGGCTGCGGTCGCTCATTGTGGTGGTTCCTCCATAACTGACGGTGGCCACGGCAGTGGCGCACGCTCGGGCTGACGGCGGGTCGTGGACCCGGGATCCGTTGGGTGCAACGTGCGGGCCCCCGGGGTTGTTCCCCGGGGCCCCTGGGCGGGGCCGCCGGGTCAGCGGGAGCCCGGACCGTCCCGCGGTGGCATCGGGTCGTCGAGGCGCACAGGAGCGTCCGGGTCGATGGTCGCGGGCCGGGGGATGGTGAACTCGTCCGGGTCGACCGTGGTGCGCTCCAGGTTCGGCTGCAGGTCCTCCTCCGTCACCCGGACGGCGTCGGGCGTCACGAGGGGCTCGTCCGCGGGCTCGGGCTCCGGCTCGTCGTCGGCGTCCGACCAGGTCCGGCCGGGACCCTGGCCGTCCTCGTCCGGCCGCGAGAGGAAGTCGCCCACGCCGCGCAGGGCGTCGCCGAGCTCGGCGGGGATCATCCACACCTTGTTGGCGCTGCCCTCGGCGACCTTGGGCAGGGTCTGGATGTACTGGTAGGCCAGCAGCTTCTGGGTCGGCCGGGCCCGGTGGATCGAGTCGAAGACCTTCCGGATGGCTTGGGCCTCGCCGTCGGCGCGCAGGATCGCGGCCTTCGCCTCGCCCTCCGCGGACAGGATGGCCGCCTGCCGCTGGCCCTCGGCCATGAGGATCCGCGACTGCTTGTCGCCCTCGGCCGTGAGGATCACCGCACGGCGCTCCCGCTCGGCGCGCATCTGCTTCTCCATCGAGTCCTGGATGGACGGCGGGGGAGTGATCTCCTTGATGTCCACCCGCGACACCCGGATGCCCCAGCGTCCCGTGGTGGAGTCCAGCACCCCGCGCAGCTCGGCGTTGATCTTGTCGCGGGAGGTCAGCGCCTCCTCGAGGTTCAGCCCGCCCACGACGTTGCGCAGGGTCGCCGACGTCAGCTGGTCGGCGGCCTGGATGTAGTCGACGATCTCGTAGGTCGCGGCCCGCGGGTCCATGACCTGGAAGTAGACGACGGTGTCGATGCCGACCACGAGGTTGTCCTCGGTGATCACGGACTGCGCCGGGAAGGACTGGACCTGCTCACGTAAGTCGAGCAGGGGCAGGAGCCGGTCCACGAACGGGATCAGGAAGTGCAGGCCCGGAGTGAGGGTGCTCTGGTACTTGCCGAGGCGCTCGACGATCCCCGCCCGGGCCTGCGGGATGATCCGCACCGACCTCAGCAGGATGATGAAGACCAGGACGACCAGGATGACGAGCAGGACGATGACGGCTAGGTCCACGGGTGCCTCTCTCGGTGGGGCGGGCCCGGACGTCGACGACGCCGGGGCCATGCGGTCGGTGGGTCAGAAGGACGGGCGCGGCGCGGGCCCGCCGCCGGCGGCCGGTGCCGGGTGCGGGGCCACGAGGACGGTGGCGCCCTCGATGTCGTGGACGAAGACGTCGGTGCCGGGGGGCAGCTGCTCGCCGGTGACCGAGCGGGCGCTCCAGGTGTCGCCCTCCAGCCGCACCAGACCGCTGCGGCCGTCCACCGGGTCCAGGACCTGGCAGGGGAGGCCGATGAGCCGGGCGGCGTTGGACGCGGTCTCCGGCGAGGACCGGTTGATGCGGCGCAGGGCCACCGGTCTCACCACGAAGATGAGCAGCACCGAGGCGAGGGCGAACGTCACCACCTGGAGCACGAAGTTGTCCGTCACCCAGCTCACCGCGAACGCCAGCAGCGCGGCGGCGGACATCATCAGGAAGAGGAAGTCCAGCGTGAGCATCTCGATCGCGGCCAGCGCGATCACGGCGATCAGCCACAGGACCCACGAGTTCTCGACGAGCCACTCCCACATGTCGGTCCCCGGCCTCTCGAAACGCCTCCGCGAGGGCACCCTCGCCGTGACTTCATTGTGCCCCACGGCCCTGACAGGACGCTGGAGCGGCGTGGCGGCAGGGCCCTGCGGTCGTCCCGGAATAGGCGCTGTTCCGCGGGCGTTGGGATCTCTACGGTGGTGGCACCGTATTCCTCGTGGACCGCACGCCGCCGCCCCTGAACTGACCGGTACCCTGTGCCGGCCGGAACCCACCGACCCCCGGCCCGCGGGAGGAGGAGATCCATGAAGCTCATCACCTCGGTGGCGGTCTCCGCCGCCGGTGCCTGGTTCGCCGGGACGGCGACCGCCGTGGTCGGCCTCTCCGCGCTGCAGTCGCGGTTGCCCGCCATGATCGCACGGGGACTCACCGCCGAGCCCGACTTCGACCGCGCCTTCGTCCTGCTCGGCACGGGGCACCGCGCGCTCGACGACGACCGGGCGGAGGCGTTGCGGGACCGGCTCGAGGTGTCGTGCGGCCGGCCCGTCGTCTACGTGGACCTCACCGTCCGGCCGGGCGCCTCCGCGCGGCAGACGGCCCGCACCCGGGAGCTGGCGCGGAGCTTCCACGCCGACCTCGTACTGGACCACGATGCCGACCTCGAACTGGACCACGACGCCGAGGGCGCGGCCGGGCGCCCCTGAGCGGCGCAGGTCACCCGCCGGTGGTCGTCACCGGCAGCGGCGCGGTCGCGTCGAGCATGTGTAAGGTCTCGGCGCTGAAGTCGATGACGACCTCGTCCCCGGCGGCGGCCTCCGGCACCCCCGACAGGTCGAGGGTCAGGACGGTGCCGTGGTCCAGCAGCACCGGCACCTGCCGGCCGCCGACCGTGTACGTCAGCTCGTTCTCCCGGGACGGGATGTGGTGGACCAGCCCCACCTTTTTGGGCTCCCTGATCGGGTCGGTGCACCCGTAGTCGATGCACCACCCCGCCGGGAGCGTCTTGACCTGGCTCAGCTCGGTCTTCCAGGAGTAGACCCGCTCCTCCGGCGCGGAGCCGCCGAAGAACATGCCGCCGATCCGCAAGAGGTCGTAGTACAGCGGCTCGATCTCCTGGTCGAGCACGTCGCTGGCCCCCGCGTGGATCAGGGCGTCCTTGCCGAGTCCGGCGTCCCGGATCGCGGCCACCGCGCCGTCGAAGCGGTTCTTCTGGGCGACCGTGGTGTTGGCCTCGTCGTTGCTCTCGATGGCGGCCGCGTCCGCCTCGGTGATCGTGGAGAAGTGGGTGGCGATGCCCGCGAGGTCGAGGTGCGGGGCGTCCTCGATGGCCCGGGCCAGGGGGAGTGCCTCCTCCGGGACCACGCCCTCACGCCCCATGCCCGTGTCGACCCAGAGATGGACCTTCAGCGTCCCGCCCGTGGTGGACAGCACCTGCTCCGCCGCCTCCACCCACGCGGGGTCCGTGGCGGCGACCTCGACGTCGTAGTGCATCAGCAGCGGGATGTCCTCGACCTGGGCGACGTAGAGCACGGCGATCTTCGCCTCGACACCGGCCTCCCGCAGGGAGATGGCGTCCTCGAGCTTCGGCACGAAGACGTAGTCGACCTTGGCCGCATCCTCGATGACCTTCCCGAACACGTCCACGGGCTCGCCGTTCTTGAGCACGGCGCCCAACTGGACGTCCCCCGGGAAGTCCGCCCTGATCTCCTCCGCGTTGCGCCGCACGGTCTCCGTGTTCACCGTCAGGAGCGGGATGTCCTGCGTGCCCTGCGTCGTGTACGTGTAGGCGGTCTTCTCCCCGACGTCGCTCCCGCCGGAGGCGAAGGAGACCTCGACCGTGCCCGGGGTCCCGCGGGCCGGGGCCACGCAGGCGTGGCGCGCCGAGCGCTCGTCGAACTCGCACTCGACCTCCGTCTCGCCGAAGCGGACGGTGACCGGGCCGTCGATGTCCCCGCCGGTGTCCGCCAGGACCAGATTCCCGCCCTGCAGCCCGCCGTGCGAGGGGGAGAGCGCGACCGATCCGGAGGCGACCGCGGGGGGCGCGTCCGAGCCGTCGTCCTGTCCGCAGCCGGCAAGGACCAGCACCGACAGGGCCAGCACGGACGTCACCAACCGGCGCCCCCGGCCCCCGGCCGCCGTCACACAGTTCTGTCGTCCCACGGATTTCCTCCCCTTGAACCCCGAATTTGCCGATGCGAATTCATGTCGGCCACAGCGAGAGTACCGACGACCGACCGCCCGAGCGTGGTCGCCGGGGCAATCTCCCCACAAGTGGCCACAGCAGGCGGGCCAGGCGGCGCAACATTTGGAGATCTGCACGCCGCGGCCACGTCTCCTCACAACGTCTCATGGCACGAGTGAGCGGCCCGCAAGGCATCGGTGCAACACATTCCGCCGTTCACCGGTCGGCGTCGTCACGACGACGTCACCGATCAGATCGGCGTCGTCCGGCCGGCGAGCAGCACGGACGGCGACGGTGATCGGGTGACCGACTGCCACGCGGCGAGCCCTGTCGCGGGGAAGTTTTCGGGAGCCCCGGATGCGCTGTCAGAAGGCGGGAAGACGGCGGCTGAGCACCCCTTCCCATAACGCCGATAATCTACATTATGTAAAGTCGAACAGAGCGGAGACTCCCCTGCGGCGCCGTCCCGCCCTTATGTACCACGTCGACACTTCGCGCCTCACGGACATGTCCGGTGCACGCGGGCCCGGCTCCTGAGCCGGACCGCTGCCACGCCTGCGGCCGCACCCCGTTCTGCGAGACCGCCCGGGCCGACGCGGATCTCCTCGGGGAACCCCAGGATTCCCGGACCCCGGGGCGTTCCGCCGCACCCCGGCCCGCACCATCGACTCCTGGTGGAAGGTTGAGACTTTTCTGCCATGGGGCCCTAACTCTCAAGGTGTACCTGAAGCTCTTCCGGGCCCGGGTCGCGGCTCGTCGACGCCGCACTAGACTGCGAGCATGCACACGTCGGCCCCCCTCACTGTCCTCCCCGAGGAACGCCCCACGGGCACCAGCGCCTGGGTCGCGGCGCTAACCGTGGACGTGCTCCTCGTTCTGTTGTTCGCCGGCCTCGGCCGCAGCACCCACGCCCTGAGCGCCACCGGCCTGCTGGTCACGGCGTGGCCGTTCCTGACCGGGCTCCTGCTGGGCTGGCTCGTGTGGCGGGTGCGCCGCGCCCCGTTCGCCGTCCGGCCAATGGGTGTCGCGCTGTGGGCGACGACCGTGGCGGTGGGCATGGGTCTGCGCCTGGTCGTCGGCGAGGGCACGGCTCCGAGCTTCGTCCTCGTCACGCTCGCGGTGCTGGGCGTCTTCCTCCTGGGCCCCCGGGCCCTGGTCACGGCGCTGCGCGCGAACCGCTCCCGCCGCCCGGGCTGATCCGCCCCGTCCCGCCGGACCCACCGGCCCCGTCTCCGAGAAAGGTGCTCCATGCTCACCGCCATCGTCCTCATCAAGACCTCCGCCGACCGGATCCCCGAGGTCGCCGAGCAGATCTCCGACATCGCCGGCATCAGCGAGGTGTACTCCGTGACCGGTGACTGGGACCTCATCGCGATGGTGCGCGTGCACCGGCACGAGGACCTCGCGGACGTCATCGCCGACCGGCTCTCCAAGGTTGAGGGCGTCGTGGGCACGAACACCAACATCGCCTTCCGGACCTACAGCAAGCACGACCTGGAGGCCGCCTTTTCGCTCGGCATCGACTGACCGGCAACGACTGACCGGCAACGATCGACCAGGAGCGACCGACCGGACCGGCGCCTGCGCGGCGATCGGGCGCGGACAGCAAGAGGCCGGTGCGGCAGCGCCCACCGACCTCCGTCGTCGGCCCTCCGCCGGCGCGGCGCCTCAGCGCGCGGTGTGGGCGATCCAGCGGTCCAGGACTGCGCGGGCCGCGCCGCTGTCCACCGACTCCTCGGCGCGGCGCACCGCCGCGGCCATCCGCTCGTGGAAGGACCCCTCGGCGCCGGTGTCGAAGGCCACGAGCCCGGCGGCGGAGTTGAGCAGCACGGCGTTGCGCACGTGCCCCTTCTCCCCCGCCAGGACCCGCTCGACGACGCCCGCGTTGTACCGGGCGTCCTGGCCCCGGAGGTCCTCGATGGTGGCCCGGGGCATGCCGAGGTCGAGCGGCTCGAGGTCGTGGTGGTCGATGCGCCCGTCGCGGACCTCCCACACCTCGGAGGGCGCCGTCACGGTGAGCTCGTCGAGGCCGTCGCCGCCCCGGAAGACGAGGGCGCGATCGCCGCGGGCCGCGAAGACGCCCGCGATCAGCGGCGCCAGCGCGCGGTCGGCCACACCGATGGCCGACGCCTCGACCCGCGCCGGGTTCGTGATGGGTCCCAGGAAGTTGAAGGCGGTGGCCACGCGCAGTTGCGCCCGGGCCGCCGCGGCGAAGCGCATCGACGGGTGGAAGGTCTGGGCGAAGAGGAACGTGATGCCCACGTGCCGGGCCGCGGACTCGACCATCTCGACCGGAAGGTCCAGCCGGACCCCGAGCGCCTCCAGGACGTCGGCGGAGCCCGACTTCGACGACGACGCGCGGTTGCCGTGCTTGACGACCTTCGCCCCGGCGCCGGCGCACACGAGGGCCGACATCGTGGAGATGTTCACGCTGGAGAGCCGGTCGCCGCCGGTCCCGACGATGTCCAGGGCCGGACCGGGGATGTCGACCGGCCGCGCGTTGCCCACCATGGCGTCGGCCAGCCCGGTCAGCTCGTCGACCGTCTCCCCCTTCGCCCGCAGGGCCACGAGGAAACCGGCGATGACGACGTCGGACACCTCTCCCGACATGATCGTGTCCATGGCCCAGTAGGCCTGGTCGCGGGTCAGGTCGGCGCCGGAGATCAGGCCGGTGATCAGGTCCGGCCACTCGAAGTGCGGTGCGGTCGTCGGTGTCGTCGTGTTCACGCTCCCGATCGTATCGCCCACCACCGGACCCCCCGGAACAGTTGCCCGGCCGCCACGACAGCTCGAGCCGAGGTCGTGTGACGGGGGTCGCATTCCGGGCGCCGGGGCCCGCACATCCGCGGCCGAGCGGGCCCCCGGGAGCGTGCGACCGCCGGGCCACCTCGTCGGGGACGGCGACGGGCACCCGGACACGCGAACCGCCCGATCCCCTCCTGGTTGGTCCACCGGCAGTTTTGGCGACATAATGTCTCTGTGACGACTGCAACCCATACCCCAACCAAGCCGGTAGGCGGGTCGATCAACCGACCCAACCTCACCTCAGTGGGCACCATCGTGTGGCTCGCCTCCGAGGTCATGTTCTTCGCCGGCCTCTTCGCCATGTACTTCACCCTGCGCTCCACCGCCCCGGAGCTCTGGACCGAGGAGTCGGCCAAGCTCAACGTCCCGCTGGCCCTCGCCAACACCATCGTCCTGGTGCTGAGCTCGGTGACGTGCCAGTTCGGCGTCTTCGCGGCCGAGCGACTCCAGCCCCGCCGGGCCGGCGGCCTGTTCGATCTTCGCCGGTGGGGAATGGTCGAGTGGTTCGCCCTCACCTTCCTCATGGGGGCGACCTTCGTAGCGGTGCAGTCCTTCGAGTACGCCGAGCTGGTCTCCCACGGCATCAGCATCTCCGCCACCTCCTACGGCTCCGCCTTCTACATCACCACGGGCTTCCACGCCCTGCACGTGACCGGCGGTCTCATCGCGTTCCTGTTCATCATGGGCCGCGCCTTCATCGCCAAGCGCTTCGGCCACTTCGAGGCCACCTCGGCGATCGTCGTGTCCTACTACTGGCACTTCGTGGACGTCGTCTGGATTGTGCTGTTCCTCGTGGTCTACTTCCTCCGGTAGGCCGCGCCGCCCGGAGGACGCACCCAGCAAACCAACACCGAGTAAAAGGAACGTTTGACGTGAAGGCACTTTCGCAGCAGCGGCGCCACCCTCTGGCCGTCCTGGTACTGATGGTCCTGGCCCTGCTCCTCAGCGGTGGGCTCTACGCAGTCGCCACCACCACCAACGAGGCCAAGGCCCAGACCGAGTCCTACACCGCCCAGGACATCGAGGAGGGCGAGAAACTGTTCGTCGCGAACTGCTCCACCTGCCACGGCCTCGACGGCGCCGGAACCCCCTCCGGTCCCTCGCTCGTCGGCGTCGGTGCCGCCGCCGTCGACTTCCAGGTCGGCACCGGGCGCATGCCCATGCAGGCCAACGGTCCCCAGGCCGAGGAGAAGGCGGTCCAGTTCAACGACGAGCAGGTCCGCCAGTTCGCCGCCTACGTGGCGACCCTCGGCGCCGGCCCGGGCATCCCCGAGGAGCAGTACCTGGACGTCGCCGAGGGCAACGCCGCCAACGGCGCGAAGGTTTTCCTCGCGAACTGCGCCATGTGCCACAACGCCGCCGGCGCCGGCGGTGCGCTGACCCGCGGCAAGTACGCCCCCTCGCTCATGGGCGTCGAGGAGAAGCACATCTACGAGGCCATGCAGACCGGTCCGCAGAACATGCCGGTGTTCAACGACGCGAACATCACCCCCGAGGAGAAGCGCGACGTCATAACCTATCTGAAGACCCTCGAGGAAAGCCCGAACCCCGGTGGATTCGGGCTCGGCGCCCTCGGCCCGGTGTCCGAGGGGCTGTTCGTCTGGACCATCGGACTCGCCGTCATCATCGGGTTCACGGTCTGGCTCACCTCGCGATCCGCCTGACGCCGCGTGCCGGCAGCGGATGTCGGACCCCGAAGCTACGATCAACTGCACCAAGAGAAGAATGAGGGACCACATGGGAAGCCACAGTGACGGCACTCCCCACCAGTCGGGAGCCGTTGCCACCACGGGCACCACGGCAATGGAGCGTTTCCCCGACCCCGGACTGCCCCCGCACCGCCCGCGCCTGACGGACGTCGACTCCGGGGCCGCGAAGCGTGCTGAACGGCAGGTCGTCCTGCTGTTCCTGCTCTCGATCGTCGGATCAATCCTGTTCTTCGTCGGGTACTTCGGCATCCGCGTCGAGGGCCCGATGTACGACGTCACGAACACGGAGCCCACGCGGGCCCTGCAGCTGCAGAACCTGCTGCTCGGCCTGGGCGTCGCCCTGGGCATGTTCGGCATCGGCCTCGGCGTCGTCCACTGGGCCCGCACCCTCATGCCGGACCACGAGCTCGTCGAGAACCGGCACGCCGTGCGCACGGAGGAGCAGCGCGCCGAGGCGCAGAGCATCCTGACCACGATCTACGACGAGTCCGGGATCAAGCGCCGGCCGCTGCTGCGCAACACTCTCATCGGTGCGGCCGTGCTCGCTCCCCTGCCGTTCGTCGGCCTGCTGCGCGACCTCGGCCCCACGAACCTGGACGTCCTCAAGGAAACCATCTGGGACGAGGGGATCCGTCTGGTGCGCGATCCCTCCGGAACGCCCATCAAGGCCTCGGACGTCACGCTCGGCTCCACCTTCCACGTGGTCCCCGAGAACCTGAGCGCCATCGGTCACAACGAGGGCTACCTCGACGAGAAGGCGAAGGCCGTGGTGCTGCTCATGCGCCTCGACCCGGAGTCCGTCAACGTCTCCCCGGAACGGGCCGATTGGAACGTCGACGGGATCTTCGCCTACTCGAAGGTGTGCACCCACGTCGGCTGCCCCGTCGCGCTCTACGAGCAGCAGACGCACCACCTGCTGTGCCCGTGCCACCAGTCCACGTTCGACCTCACCAACGAGTGCGAGGTCATCTTCGGGCCGGCTGCCCGGCCCCTTCCCCAGCTGCCGATCACTGTGGACGACGAGGGTTACCTCGTGGCCCGCAGCGACTTCCAGGAGCCGGTCGGTCCGACCTACTCGCAGCGCGGTACCCATGTCGAGGAGATGCAGGGTGAGGCGAACTGATGTCCACGTCCACTGATTACGAGTACAAGCCCCAGACGGGCACCGGCCGGATCGCGAACTTCGTCGACACCCGTGTCGGCATGTCGCCGATCGTCAAGGAGTTCGGCCGGAAGATCTTCCCGGACCACTGGTCCTTCATGTTCGGCGAGGTGGCGCTGTACACCTTCGTCATCCTGCTGCTCTCCGGCACCTTCCTGGCCCTGTGGTTCGAACCGTCGATGGTCGCCATGGAGTACGAGGGCTCCTACGTCCCGATGCAGGGGGTCGAGATGTCTGCGGCCTACGCGTCCTCCCTCGACATCTCGTTCGACATCCGCGGCGGTCTCTTCCTGCGCCAGATCCACCACTGGTCGGCCCTGGTCTTTGCCGCGGCCGTGGCCGTGCACATGCTGCGCGTCTTCTTCACCGGCGCCTTCCGGCGCCCGCGCGAGCTGAACTGGCTCGTCGGTGTCGCGCTCTTCCTCCTCGCGATCGTGGCCGGATTCACCGGCTACTCCCTCCCCGACGACGTGCTCTCCGGCAACGGACTGCGCATCGCGGACGCGATCCTGAAGGCGCTGCCCATTGTCGGCGCGTACCTGTCGATGTTCCTGTTCGGCGGCGAGTTCCCTGGGCACGACATCATCGCGCGCCTGTACATCCTCCACGTGCTCGTGATCCCGGCCGTCATCCTGATGCTGATCGTGATCCACCTGTTCATGGTCGTGGTGCACAAGCACACCCAGTTCCCCGGCCCGGGGCGCACGGAGAACAACGTGGTCGGCTTCCCCGTGGGACCGATCTACGCGGCGAAGGCCGGTGGGTTCTTCTTCATCGTGTTCGGCATCATGGCGCTGATGGCGGGCACCACCACCATCAACGCCATCTGGAACTACGGCCCGTACGATCCCTCCCCGGTCCAGGCGGGTTCCCAGCCGGACTGGTACATGGGCTTCACCGACGGAGCTGTGCGCCTCATGCCCGGCAACTGGCCCTTCAATTGGGAGTGGACCTTCTGGGGCATGTCGATCCCGATGAACGTGCTGCTGCCGATGGCACCCCTGGCTGTGCTGTTCGGTCTGATGGCCGCGTGGCCGTGGATCGAGCGGTGGGTGACCAAGGACGACCAGGAGCACCACATCCTCGACCGGCCCCGGAACGCGCCGTTCCGCACCGCCATGGGTGCCGCGGGCGTGACCTTCTACACGATCATGCTCATCGCCGCCAGCGGCGACCTCATCGCCACGCACTTCCACCTGGCGGTCAACGACGTCCTGTACTGGTTGCGAGCCTTGTACTTCCTCGGCCCGATCCTCGCCTTCGCCATCACGCGGCGGATCTGCTTGGCGTTGCAGCGCAAGGACCGCGAGATCGTCCTCCACGGCCGGGAGACCGGGCGTGTGCAGCAGCTCCCCCACGGGGAATTCATCGAGGTGCACGAGCCGCTGGACGAGTACAAGCGCTACCGTCTGGTCAACATGCCCAACTATCAGGTGGAGCCGGCGCAGCCGAACGCCAAGGGCAAGATCACGGCCACCGAGAAGGCGCGCGAGCGTGTCAGCCGCTTCTTCTTCGAGGATCGTGTCGCGCCTGTCACTCCTGCAGAGCTCGAGTCGGCGCATCACCACCACGAGGCCGACGCCCTGACCACGGGTTCTCAGGACCGGGAGCTCGTGCGCTGAGCCCGGACCGAGGCTGACAGGGCCCCGAGAGGATCGACCCTCTCGGGGCCTTGTTCACGTCCGGGGTTGCCCGGCCGGCCCGCAGTGCCGGATGACGCGACCGTGCGCCTGCTCCCGGCACCCAGCACCGCGCTCACAGGAGCGAAGAGTCATGGGTGCCCGATCTCCTCCCGGTGGATCGCGCCCCGGCTGGCCCGCAGAGGCGCTCACAATACTCGTGCTGATGTCGGACGCCGTCCTCGGTGTGCTGACCGGCATTCCGGTCCTGAGCCGGTTGTAGGCATGCTCCGATGAGAACTGCTCCCTCGCAGCGGCGGGTTCGCTCTGCGCGTCGACAGTGGCCGCGCGGGCGTCAGGACCGAAGTCGGCCGCTCTCGCACGTCCGTCGCTCTCGACGCTCCCGACCCCCACGGCACGCAGGGAGGGAGAGACCGAGGATCTCGGAGGCGGCCGCAGCGGTCGGCTCGGGTCGTCTTCCGCAGGAAGCCCACGTCCATCCGGTGGTCGACGGGACGCCGACGGTGATGCCGAGGAGCTCGGAGACTGCTGCAACGACAGGAAGGCATGGGTCCGGTACGCGGCTTGGTTCGGTCCTGCGGAGGGGTGCCGTCCAGACGCGGGCATTGAGAGTTTCCCGGACCCGGCGCAGCGGGGGGGGGCCGGGCCGCTCTGCGTGCCCGAGCGCGGCGACAGTGAGCGGCAACGGGGACATGGCACCGCAGCACGACTCTGCCGAGTGCCACGGCCTGACGCATGATCTGGACCTCCGACCGGCCACAAAAAAACGCCCTTTTGCCGCCGCGAGTCCGCCCCCGGCAACGTCCTGGGCGCCTCAAGCCCCCGGCCGGGGCGCTGCGCGGTGCGACGGGCGGCTCGGACATCCCTCGGCGAACCCGGGGTCACCGGCGACGGAGCCCGGATGCCCGCTGTGCCGCGGCCGGCACCTCCTCGACGTCGGCGCCAGGCGCCTCGTCGGGCCCCTTAGCCGCCATCCCGGAGCACCGGGTGAGGCGGAAGGCTCCGGCACCGCTCATCCCCGTTGCCCGGAACCCCGGCACCGTCGCCTGGTCCCCACGCAGTTGATGTGTGTCGGCCCGGGCCTGCCTCGCGAGTCGAGCCCTGGACGACAGTGCCCTGCTGTGCACCGGCATGCGCGAGGCCCCGGACACCCCTTGGTGTCCGAGGCCTCGTCGGTATCGACAATCAGCCGCCCGTGTCAGTGGGCGTGGTCGCCGCGGGAGTGCTCGAAGATCAGGCCGAGCAAGCCCAGGACAACCACGGGCACCGCCAAGCCGAGAATCCACCAGTCGATGGCGAGAGCGGTGAACGCCAGCGCGCAGCCCGTGCCGAGCAGCAGGGGCCACCAGCTCCACGGGGAGAAGTGTCCGTACTCGCCGGCCGACTCGACGATCTCGCCGTCGAGCTTGTCCTCCGGGAGGACACCACCGGTGTTGCGATCCACGAGCCACAGATACACCGCCAGCATGAAGGACATGATGCCCACGGCCAGCAGCCCGGGGAAGCCCACGAGCTCGTCGAAGCGGGTGAGGAAGCCGTATACCACGCCTGCCAGGATGCTGAAGGCCCCTATGAGGATGAACAGTTTGATGGAGAGTTTCATGCTCAGTCCTTCCGCGTGGCGATGGCGCCGTCGTCGACCGGGGACTGCTGCGGGGACTCCGCGGCCAGCTCCGGGTGGTGCAGGTCCAGTGCCGGGCGCTCGGAGCGGATCCGCGGCAACGAGGTGAAGTTGTGCCGCGGCGGCGGGCAGGACGTCGCCCACTCCAGCGATCCGCCGAAGCCCCACGGGTCGTCGACCTCGACCTTCGGCGCGTTGCGCCAGGTCGTGTAGACGTTCCAGAACCACGGGATCATCGACACCCCCAGCAGCATGGCTCCTACCGTGGAGATCTGGTTCATCCACATGAACCCGTCCTCGGGCAGGTAGTCCGCGTAGCGGCGCGGCATCCCGTCCACGCCCAGCCAGTGCTGGATGAGGAAGGTCATGTGGAAGCCAAGGAACAGCAACCAGAAGTGGATCTTGCCGATCCGCTCGTTGAGCATCTTCCCGGTGAACTTCGGCCACCAGAAGTAGAACCCGGCGAACATGCCGAACACCACGGTCCCGAAGATCACGTAGTGGAAGTGGGCGACCACGAAGTACGAGTCCGAAACGTGGAAGTCCAGCGGCGGGGTGGCCAGGATGACGCCGGTCAGCCCGCCGAAGAGGAACGTGAACATGAAGCCCAGCACCCACAGCATCGGGGTCTCGAAAGTGATCGAGCCCTGCCACATCGTGCCGATCCAGTTGAAGAACTTCACCCCGGTGGGCACGGCGATCATCATGGTCATGAACGCGAAGAAGCTCAGCATCACCGCGCCGGTGACGTACATGTGGTGGGCCCACACCGTCACCGACAGCGAGGCGATCGCGATGGTGGCGAAGACCAGGCCCTTGTAGCCGAACAGCGGCTTGCGGGAGAACACCGGGATGATCTCGGAGACGATGCCGAAGAACGGCAGAGCCAGGATGTAGACCTCGGGGTGGCCGAAGAACCAGAACAGGTGCTGCCACAGCACCGCCCCGCCGTTGGCCGGGTCGAAGATGTGCCCCCCGAGGGTGCGATCCATCCCCAGCGCGAACAGCGCCGCCGCCAGCGGCGGGAACGCCATGATCACCAGCAGCGAGGTGATGAGCACGTTCCAGGTGAACAGCCCCATCCGCCACACCGTCATGCCGGGGGCGCGCATCGCGATGATGGTGGTGATGAAGTTGACGCCGCCCATGATGGTGCCGAAGCCGGACAGCGCCAGGCCGAAGACCCACAGGTCGCCACCGACCCCGGGCGTGAACGAGGCGTTGCTCAACGGGGTGTAGCCCGTCCAACCGAAGGAGGCCGCACCCTGCGGGGTCAGGAATCCGGCGGTGGCGATCAACGAACCGAACAGGAAGAACCAGAACGCCAGGGCGTTGAGCCGAGGGAACGCCACGTCCGGCGCCCCGATCTGCAGCGGGACGATCACGTTGGCGAAGCCGACGAACAGCGGGGTGCCGAACATCAGCAGCATCAGCGTGCCGTGCATGGTGAACAGCTGGTTGTACTGCTCCTTGGTCTCCAGGATCTGCATGCCCGGCTGGAAGAGCTCGGCGCGGATCAGCAGCGCCATGACCCCGGCGATGCAGAAGAACGCGAAGGACGAGATCAGGTACATGTACCCGATCGTCTTGTGGTCGGTGGACGTGATCCAGTTGACGACCATCCGTCCCTTGGAGCGAGGCACCACGCGCGGAGCGACAGTCGCTACCTCGTCGCGTGAATACTCGAGTGTGGACACCGGTACTCCTTAGTTGTTAAAAGAATCGTCTTGCTGGTCGTCCGCGCCCGGGTAGGAGTCACGGCTGTACTCCTCGCCCAGGGCCCCGGTCTGGCCGGCGTCGCGCAAGGACTGGATGTGGGCGTCGTACTCGGCCTGGCTGACCACGTTGACGTTGAACAGCATCTCGGAGTGGTACTCGCCGCAGAACTCGGCGCACTTGCCGAAGTAGGAACCCTCTTGTCCCGTGGTGATGGCGATGTTGTTGGTGCGGCCCGGGAACATGTCCCGCTTCTCGAGGAATGCGGGGACCCAGAACGAGTGGATGACGTCGCGGGAGGTGACCTGCAGCTCGACGTCGCTGTCGACGGGCAGGTACAAGGTGGGCACGCGCTCGGGGACGCCCTCCTCCCCGTCCAGGTGGCCCTGGGTGCCGGTGTCCCAGACGTCTTCGCTCAGGTAGTTGAAGTCCCAGGCCCACTGCTTGCCGTAGACCTGGACGGTCACGTCCGGGTTGTCGTCCAGGGCGGTGATCTCGGCCTGGGTCCGCTCGGTGAAGAAGAACAGGGACATGATCAGGGCGATCGGGACGATGGTGTAGAAGACCTCAAGGGGGGCGTGGTACGCGACCTGGCGAGGGTAGCCGGTCTCGTTCCTGCGCCGGCGGTAGGCGATCATGCACCAGAGCATGAGCCCCCAGGTCACCAGTCCTACGGCGAGGGCCGCGATCCAGGACCCGACCCACAGGTCGAGGATCATGTCGGCGTTGTCGGTGATGCCACGCTCGGTGGGCATCCAGCCGAGCTTCGCCTCTTCCGAGCAACCCGTCAGCGCGGTTGCTGTCAGGACTGCTACCGCAGACACCTTCGCCGTTCGGCGCCGGAGGCTGTCGGTACGTGTGTGCGAACTCACAGACGGCCCTTCCTTGTCTTCTCGTGCTCGTCGTCTGCGCGCCGAAGGCCCCGATTCGAAGAGCCCGGACACAGTCAGATGGAATGTTTCCCTCCGAGCTTACCCCGTGTCGCTGACATCTGGTGACACAGTGTCAGCTTCCGCGCGGCGCTCCGGGACCTCTCCGGAGGCTGTCTTCAGGGGCCCTCCGGAACGCCGAGAGGCCCGCCGTCCGGACGGACGACGGGCCTCTCGGGGAGTGCGGACGGACTCAGTGGAAGGAGTCGCCGCAGGCGCAGGATCCTCCCGCGTTGGGATTGTCGATCGAGAACCCCTGCTTGGAGATGGTGTCCTCGAAATCGACGGTCGAGCCCTCGAGGTAGGGCACGCTCATCTTGTCCACGACGACCTCGACGCCGCCGAAGTCGCGGACGGAGTCCCCGTCCAGGATGCGCTCGTCGAAGTACAGCTGGTAGATGAGGCCCGAGCAGCCGCCGGGCTGCACCGCCACGCGCAGCCGGAGGTCGGTGCGGCCCTCCTGCTCGAGCAGGGCGCGGACCTTCTGGGACGCGACCTCGGTCAGCTGGACGCCGTGGGTGGGCAGGCCGTCCACTGCGGCGCCGTTCTCGGTCGAGACGCTCATGATGCTCACTTTCTGTGGAGGGGTGCCGCACGGGGTCGGGCCGGCGGCGGGTCTGTCAGGGGCACAACGGATGGGCGGCCGGGTTCATTCCCGAGGCCGAGGCGTGCAACGGGCGGCGTCGTCGAGAGCGAGCAGCATGAGCGTCTCCGCGACCACCGCGCGCTCGAACTCGGCCAGGTGGAGGGACTCGTTGGCGCTGTGCGCACGGGAGTCGGGGTCCTCGACGCCGGTGATGAGGATGCCGGCGTCCGGATAGACCTCCATGAGGTCCGCGGTGAAGGGGATGGAGCCGCCGATCCCCGTCTCCACGGCGGGCCGGCCCCACGACTCCCCCAGCGCCCACCGGGCGATCCGGGCGGCCTCCGAGCCCATGTCGGTGCGGAAGGACTGGCCCGTCTCCTCGAGCTCGAAGCGCACGTGCGCCCCGAACGGCGCGTGCTCCTCGACGTGGCGCCGCAGCGCCTCCGCGGCCTCGGCGGGGTCCTGCCCCGGCGCCGTGCGCAGGCTCAGCTTCGCCCGGGCCGAGGGGGCGATGGTGTTGGAGGCGATGTCCACGGGCGTGACGTCCATGCCGGTGACGGACAGGGCCGGCTGCGTCCAGAGCCGGGAGGCGATCGAGCCGCGGCCGGCCAGTCGGACGCCGTCCCGCACCGCGGCGTCGGTGCGGAACCGCTGCTCGTCGTAGACCAGGTCGGTGCGGTCCTCGGCGAGCAGTCCCTCGACCGCGACGGCGCCGTCGTCGTCGTGCAGGGTCGCGATGAGGCGCGCGAGCAGCGTGGGAGCGTCCAGGACCGGTCCGCCGTACATGCCCGAGTGGACGGCGTGCTCGAGCACGGACAGCTCCACGACGGCGCCGACCATGCCCCGCAGACTCGTGGTCAGGGCGGGCACGCCGACCTCCCAGTTGGAGGAGTCCGCGATCACGATGACGTCGGCGGCCAGCCGGTCCCGGTGGACCTCCAGGAAGTCGCGGAAGGACGGGGAGCCGGCCTCCTCCTCCCCCTCCGCGAAGACGGTCACGCCGAGGCCGAGACCGTCCCCGCGGAGGGCGGCCGCGGCGCGCAGGGCGCCGACGTGGGCCATGATCCCGGCCTTGTCGTCGGCCGCGCCCCGTCCGTAGAGGCGGCCGTCGCGCTCCTCGGCGGCGAACGGCTCCGAGTCCCACAGCTCGCGCCTTCCCGGGGGCTGGACGTCGTGGTGGGCGTAGAGGAGCACGGTCGGATGTCCGGGCGCGGGTCGGCGGTGGGCGACGACGGCGGGGTGGCCCGGCCCGTCCCCGAGGGGCACGCGCAGGATCTCCACCTCGTCCAGCCCGGCGTCCGAGAGGACGCCGGCCACGGCCACCGCGCTGCGCTCGAGCTGCGCGGGGTCGAAGGACTCCCAGGCGATGCCCGGGATCGCGACCAGCTCGACGAGCTGCTCAAGGGTCCGCGGCATGTCCTCGCGCACGGCCGCGCGCACGGCGTCGACGGGAACGGGAACGGTCGGGGCACAGGGCTCGGTCATGGCACCCACCCTATGTCCGGGGCCCGGCAGGGACGGGCAGGTCCGTCGGCTATCCTTGACGGGTGTTTGGACGCAAGAAGGAAGCAGACCGCGCAGGGTCCACGTCGGTGACCGCTGCGCCCGCCCCCACGGGACCGTCGGCCGCTCAGCGGCAGACCCCGGGCAAGGGCCGGCCCACGCCCAGCCGCCGGCAGCAGGAGGCGGCCCGGCGCCGGCCCCTGGTCCCGGAGGACCGCAAGGCCGCGAAGGCGCAGTCCCGTGATGCCGCGCGCGAGCAGCGGGTGCGCGCGCAGGCGGGCATGGCGGCCGGGGACGAGCGGTTCCTCGGGCCGCGGGACCGCGGCCCGCAGCGCCGGTTCGCGCGGGACTGGGTGGACTCGCGGATCAACGTCGGCGAGTACCTCATGGTCGTGGCGCTGCTCGCGCTCGTCATCCTGTTCTTCCCCGTCCAGGAGGTGGCCACCTACGGCGTGTACCTCATCTGGGCGCTGATGATCCTGGGCATCGTGGACGCGGTGCTGTCGACGGCCCGGATGAAGAAGGCGATGCAGGCGAAGTTCGGGACCGTGGAACGGGGCGTGCGCTGGTACGCCGCGATGCGCTCCTTCACGATGCGCCGTCTCCGCCTGCCCAAGCCCCAGGTCGCGCGCGGTGAGCGCCCCTCCTGAGCCCCACCGGACCCGGCCCGCGTCCGCCACGGACGCCGGGCTCGGCCCCGGCAGCACTGCCCCCGGACCCGGTGGTCCGGGGGCAGTGCTGTTCCCGCTCCGTGGCGCCCGTCAGCGCCGGGCCCGCACTGGCCGGGCCAGGTCCTGGTTGATGCGGCGCGCCCAGAAGGGGCCCTCGTAGAGGAAGGCGGTGTAGCCCTGCACGAGCGTGGCACCGGCGTCGAGCCGCTCCCGGACGTCCTCGGCCGTGGTCACGCCGCCCACGGAGACCAGGGTCAGCCGGTCCCCCACGCGTTCGCGCAGCAGCCGCAGCACCTCGAGGGAGCGCCGCCGCAACGGGGCGCCGGAGAGCCCGCCGGCGCCGTGGGCCTCGATCTCGGCGGGGTCGGAGACCAGTCCCAGTCCGTCCCGACCGACGGTCGTGTTGGTGGCCACGATGCCGTCCAGGCCGAGGTCGAGGGCCAGGTCCGCGACGGCCAGCACGTCCTCGTCCGACAGGTCGGGGGCGATCTTCACGAGCAGGGGGACGTGCCGGGCCGCGGACTCGTCGGCCGTGCGGCCCACCGCGCTCAGCAGCGGCCGCAGGCTCTCGATCTCCTGCAGCTGGCGCAGCCCCGGGGTGTTGGGCGAGGACACGTTGACCACGAGGTAGTCCGCCAGCGGGGCGAGGGTCCGGGCGCTCTGCAGGTAGTCGTCCACCGCGTCCTCCAGCGGCACCGCCTTGGTCTTGCCGATGTTGACGCCGAGCACGGGACGGGCGCGGCCGCGGTGGTCCGCCTCGAGCTCCCGGCGCGCCTGCGCGAGGCGCGGGGCCACGGTCGCCGCCCCCTCGTTGTTGAAGCCCATCCGGTTGATCACGGCCCGGTCCCGGACGAGCCGGAAGAGCCGGGGCCGGGGATTGCCCGGCTGCGCCTGGGCGGTGACGGTGCCGATCTCGACGTGGCCGAAGCCGAGGTCGGTGAGGGCGCCGATCCCTTCTCCGCCCTTGTCGAACCCCGCCGCCAGCCCGAACGGGGACGGGAACCGCAGTCCCAGCGCCTCCACCTCGAGCGCGGGATCGGGCCGGGTGTACACCCGCAGGGCCGTGCTGATCCTCGCGGCCCGCGCCGCCCGGATCCCGAGGAAGCCGACCTGGTGGGCCTTCTCGGGGTCCATCCGGGAGAAGACGGCCGTGAAGAACGTAGGGTAGAAGCGCATGGTCCCAGTCTTCCACAGGGCACTCCTCCGGCCGGGCGGCCGCGGAGGGGCTTCCGGGCCGGCGCCCCGACGGACCGCCCGCGAGGTGAGGGCATGGGCGCTCCCCCGGACCCGTGGGTTCCCGACGTGCTGGGACCGGGCTTCCGCGCGCGGACCGTGGATCTGGACCCCGGCTCCGCGCCCCACTCCACCGCCACGGTGGTCCGCTACCGTCCGGGGGACGTCCCGCCCGCGCCGCGCGGCCTGCGCGGAGCCGTGCTGTACCTGCACGGCTGGTCCGACTACTTCTTCAACGCCGAGCTGGCGCGGACCTGCGCGGCGGCGGGATACGCGTTCTACGCCCTGGACCTGCACGGCTACGGCCGGAACCTGACCGACGAGGTGCTCGCCGTGGAGGACGGCCGACCGGGGCACACCACGGACCTCGCGGACTACGACGACGACATCGCCGCCGCGCTCGACGTGCTGGCCGAGGACGGTCTGCCCGGTCCGCGCGGGCGGCTCGTGCTCATGGGGCACTCCACCGGAGGCCTCACCGCGGCGATGTGGGCCGCACGGCACCCCAGCCGGCTCGACGGCCTGGCCCTCAACGCCCCCTGGATCGGCAGCCACGGCTCGGACGCCGTGGGCGCCGCCCTGCGCCCCCTGGTGGCCCGGCTCGCCGCGCAGCGCCCGGACCACCCGGTGCGGGCCCGGCTGCGCAGCCACTACTACCGGGTGATCAGCGAGCACGCCGAGGGCGAGTGGCCGATCGACTCCCGTTGGCGCCCCGAGACCAGCTTCGACATCACCCCGGGCTGGCTCAACGCTGTCCTTCAGGCTCAGGGTGAGGTTGCGAAGGGGTTGGACCTTCACCTTCCGGTACTGGTGCAGACCTCGGCCCGCTCGTGCCTCCGCCCGTGGTGGAGCGAGCGGATGCGCTCGGCCGACACCGTGCTGGACGTCCGGCAGATCCGCCGGCACGCGGCCGATCTGGGCACCGACGTGACGCTGCGCTCCTACGAGGGCGCGGTTCACGACGTCCACCTCTCCCGCGAGGCCGTGCGGCGGGCCGCGCAGCGGGATCTCGCGGCCTGGCTGCGGGGCCTGCCGCGGCGCCGGTCTCAGGCGGAGGCGCCGGGACCGGCCACGCGGTCGACGGCACCGCCGTACCGCCGGTCCCGCCGCGCGTAGACCTCGACGGCCTCCCACAGGGTGCGGCGGTCGACGTCCGGCCAGAGGACGTCCTGGAAGACGAGCTCGGCGTAGGCGGACTGCCAGAGGAGGAAGTTCGAGATCCGCTGCTCCCCGGAGGAGCGCAGGAAGAGGTCGACGTCCGGCAGGTCCGGCTCGTCGAGGTAGCGCTGGACGGTCTTCTCGTCGATGCTCCGCGGGTTCAGGGTGCCCGCGCGGGCGTCGGCGGCCATGGCCGCCGCGGCGTCGGCGATCTCGGCCCGTCCCCCGTAGTTCACGCACATGGTGAGGGTGACGACGTCGTTGTCGCGGGTGGCCCGCTCCGCCTCCTCCAGGCGGTGGATGACGGATCGCCACAGACGGGGCTTGCGCCCGGCCCACCGGATCCGGATGCCCCACTCCTGGAAGGTGGGCAGCTGGCGCTCCATGACGTCGGCGGTGTAGTTCATCAGGAAGGTCACCTCGTCCAGGGAGCGCTTCCAGTTCTCGGTGGAGAAGGCGTAGGCGCTGACGTACGGGATGCCCATCTCGATGGCGCCGGCCATCACCTCGATCAGGGCCGCCTCCCCCGCCTTGTGGCCCTCGTTGCGCGGCAGGCCGCGCTGGTTCGCCCACCGCCCGTTCCCGTCCATGACCACGGCCACGTGCCGGGGCACGAACTGCTGCGGGATCGGCGGGGCGCAGGCACCGCTGGGATGGGCGGGCGGGGCGGCAAAGCCGGGCATGGTCAGCTCCGTTCCACGAGGTTCAGGGACCGGACGGCCCTCTCCAGGTGCCACTGTACGTAGGTGGCCACGATGCCGGCGGCGTCCCGGGCCGTGCGGGGCTCCACCGCGTCGATCCGCTCCCACGCCCCGGTGAGCAGCGCGGAGAGGTGCTCGACGGTCGCGGGATCGGGAGCGGCGGCCCCGGGCGGGCGGCAGGTGGCGCAGACGGCGCCGCCGAGCGGGGCGGAGAACGCCTCGTGCGGTCCGGGGGCGCCGCACCGGGCGCAGTCGGTGAAGCTCGGGGCCCACCCGGCCGTGGACACGGCGCGCAGCAGGTAGGAGTCCAGGACGGCTCCCGGTTCGTGAAGCCCGCGGGCCAGGGCGGACAGGGCGCCCACGAGCAGCCGGTACTGCTGGGCCGCGGACTCGTCGTCGTTCTCCGTGAACTTCTCGGCGGCCTCGGTCATGGCGGCGGCGGCGGTGTACTTGGCGTAGTCGGCGGCGATGACCGACCCGTAGCCGCGCTTGCCCAGCGCCTGGGAGACGATGTCGAGGTTGCGGCCGGTGACGAGCTGCAGCTCGGCCACGTTGAAGGGCTCGAGCCGGGAGCCGAAGCGGGAGGTCGTGCGCCGCACGCCCTTGGCGACGGCCCGCACCTGCCCGTGGTCCCGGGTCAGGAGCACGACGATGCGGTCGGCCTCGCCGAGCTTGTAGGTGCGCAGCACGACGGCGTCGTCCCGGTAGCTGCGTGATGCGAACGTCGTCCTGGCCACCGCCCCATTGTCCCACGCCGGGCGGACGGCGCAGGCGGTCGGCGCAGCCGGTCGTGCGCCCCGGGACGACGACGGCGGGCCGCCCCCTGTGCCGGGGTGGCCCGCCGCCGCACAGCGCCGGTGGGCGCTCAGCCCTGGGCGTCCCGCACGGCCCGGTTCACCGCCGAGACGACGGCCTTCAGGGAGGCGCGGGTGGTGTTCGCGTCGATGCCGACGCCCCACAGGACCCGCTCCCCCACGGCGGCCTCGACGTAGCTCGCGGCCTGGGCGTCGCCGCCGGCCGACAGCGCGTGCTCGCTGTAGTCGAGCACGCGCACGTCCACGCCCTCGGACGCGAAGATCGCCAGCAGCGCCTCGATGGGGCCGTTGCCCTGCGCCGTCCGGTGGTGCTGGACGCCGTCGACGTCCAGGCCGATCTCGAGGGTGCTCTCCCCGTCCTCCTCGGAGGTCGTGGTGATGTTGGTGATCCGGTACCGGCCCCAGCGCCCCGCGTCCCCGTCCTGGACGGTGGGCAGGTACTCGTCCGCGAACACCTTCCACAGCTCCGCGCCGGAGACCTCGCCGCCGGAGGTGTCGGTGTGCTCCTGCACCACCCGGGAGAACTCGATCTGCGCGCGCCGCGGCAGGTCCAGCCCGTGCTCGTTGGCGAGCAGGTAGGCGACCCCGCCCTTGCCGGACTGCGAGTTCACGCGGATGACGGCCTCATAGGTGCGGCCCAGGTCCTTGGGATCGATGGGCAGGTAGGGCACGGCCCACACCAGCTCGTCGACGCTCCGGCCCTGTTCCTGCGCGTCCCGGGCCATCCGGTCGAAGCCCTTCTTGATGGCGTCCTGGTGGGAGCCGGAGAAGGCCGTGAACACGAGGTCCCCGCCGTAGGGCGCCCGCTCGGGGACGGGCAGCTGGTTGCAGTACTCCACGGTCCGGCGGATGTCGTCGATGTCGGAGAAGTCGATCTGCGGGTCCACGCCCTGGGTCAGCAGGTTCAGGCCCAGGGTCACGAGGTCCACGTTGCCGGTTCGCTCACCGTTGCCGAACAGGCAGCCCTCGATGCGGTCGGCGCCGGCGAGGTAGCCCAGCTCTGCCGCGGCCACCCCCGTGCCGCGGTCGTTGTGCGGGTGCAGGGACAGCACGGTGGCGTCCCGGTTGTAGAGGTTGCGGCACATCCACTCGATGGAGTCGGCGTAGACGTTGGGGGTCGCCATCTCGACGGTGGCGGGCAGGTTGAGGATCATCTCCCGGTCCCCGCCGATCTCGAAGGTCTCGGCCACGGCGTTGGCGATCCGCGCGGCGAACTCGAGCTCCGTGCCGGTGTAGGACTCCGGGGAGTACTCGTAGGTCACGGACGTGTTCTTCAGCTGCTCCTCGTACTTCAGGCACAGCCGCGCCCCCGTGAGGGCGATGTCCACGATCCCGTCCATGTCCTGGTCGAACACCACTCGCCGCTGCAGCGTGGAGGTCGCGTTGTAGAGGTGCACGATCGCTTTGTCGGCGCCGTCGATGGCCTCGTAGGTGCGCTCGATGAGGTGCTCGCGGGACTGCGTCAGGACCTGGATCGTGACGTCGTCCGGGATCCGGTCCTCCTCGATGAGCCGGCGCACGAAGTCGAAGTCGGTCTGGGAGGCCGACGGGAAGCCGACCTCGATCTCCTTGTAGCCCATCCGCACCAACAGCTCGAACATCTTGAGCTTGCGGTCGGAGTTCATGGGGTCGATCAGCGCCTGGTTGCCGTCGCGCAGGTCCACGGCGCACCAGCGGGGGGCCTCGGTGATGACCCGGTCCGGCCAGGTGCGGTCGGCGAGGTCGAAGGGGAACTGCTGCTGGTACGGGACGTACTTGTGGATCGGCATGCCGGAGGGCTGCTGGTAGTTGCGCATGGGAGGGACCTGTTCTGCTCGAGACGTCTGCGGGTGGCCGGGCATCAGGAACTCCGCAACGGGAGGCCGGCCATTCGTCGACGGGTCAGGCCCCGTTGCGGCACGTAAGGAGGAGCGTCCCGGTCCGCATGTGTCCAACCTATCACGGGGCGTACGGCGCGCCGGGTCGCGTTCTCACCAGTCACCGGCTGCCTGCTGGCAGGTGTACTGCTCGGCGGTCTGCCCGTTGAGCTCCCCGGGCAGCGACGCCCTGAGCTCGAGCCGGTCCCCCTCCCGGAAGTCCTGGCCCACCGAGACGAACACCCCTACGACGTCGGTGGCGGGCACGATCTGCGAGGACGGGACGCCGAGCAGCTCGGCGACCTCGACGGCAGCCCCGTACCAGCCCGCGCCGAAGAAGACCTGCGTGCCCGGCAGCTCGGTGGCCTGCGGGCCGGACTCGACTGCGGTGTAGCCCTCCTCCTCGAGCACGTCGGCGATGTCCGCGTCCCGGCCGTCGACGCCGGAGACGTTCGCGACCGTGAGCGGGACCGTGGCCGGGTCGACGGTCGGGACCGCGGCGTCGGGCGACGGGCTCGCCGAGGAGGACGGGTCCTCGCTCGGCTCCGCGGCCGGCGAGGTGAGCGGCCGGTCCTCGCGCAGGGCCTCGAAGAGGTGCTCGGCCGGGTCCTCGTCGAGCTGGAGCCGGTTGGGGTCCAGCACGGAGGGCTCGGTGGGCACCGTCACGAAGACCATGCTGCCGAGGTCTATCCCCCGGACGGCCGTGCCGAGGCCGACCACCGTCGGGACGGAGCCCAGCCCCTCGTCGACGTGCAGGTTGCGCGTGGCGACGTCGGCGATCTCGTACAGTTTCGGCAGATCCCACAGCGTGCCCTCGTCCTTGATCTTGCGGGCCATGGACGCGAGGAAGGACTGTTGCGACCGGATCCGGCTCGTGTCCCCGCCGTCGCCGAAGGCGGCGCGGCTGCGCAGGAACGCCAGAGCCTGCTCGCCCTCCACGGAGGACACGCCGGCGGGCAGCTCCAGCCCCGACTTCGGGTCGTCGACGGCCTCGTTGACGCACACCTCGACGCCTCCCACGGTCGAGGAGAGCTCCTTGACGGCGTTGAAGTCGGCGAGCATGAAGTGGTCGATCTTGAGGCCGGTCATCTCGTTGACGGTCGCGACCGTGCATCCGGGACCGCCGTTGGCGATCGCCGAGTTCAGCATCGCGTCCTCCTCCGCCGGGTGCACCTCGCCGGACCCGGGGTCCGTGCAGCGCGGGATGTCGGCGACCAGGTCGCGCGGCAGGGACACCACGGTCACGCCGCTGCGGTCCTCGCTCACGTGCACCAGCATCATGACGTCGGTCAGGCCGGCCCCCGCGCTGTCCTCGACGTCGCCGTACCGCTCGTTGCCCTCGCCGTCACGGGTGTCCGTGCCCATCACGAGGATGTCCAGCGGACCGGTCTCGGGCCCGGTCCCGTCGCCCAGGTCGAGCGGGGAGGTGTCCAGGTTGGACTGCAGCCGCCAGGTCGCGGCCACGCCGGCCCCGAGGACCGCGAGCAGGACGACGACCAGCGCGACGGCGGCCCAGCGCTTCCGGGACCATCGGGGGGCGCGGTGGCGTCCGTGGGCGTCGGGCGGCGTTGAGGACACGATGACTCTCTCCTGGCAGGCCCCCGGGCACGAGGCCCGGGGTCGGGGGGACGGCGCCCGGCCGGGGCGCCGGGTGTCATGCTAGTCGCC